>DDTL01000003.1 GCA_002344345.1 Saprospiraceae bacterium UBA2365 | reverse complement strand
GTAAGAAATCAATGCGGATTGATTGAATTTTTACAAGAAACCTTGCGTTAATAATGCGAATCAAGGGTTAAAGTTAATTCTGCAGATAAGCAGGATTTTCTCACTTTTTTGCCTCGATCCTAAAGGATGAAAGCTAGAAAATCCTTTATCTTCCTTTAGGATTGAGGCCAAATAAAGGATTTTCGGAGCTTTTTTTCAACCCTTGATTCGCATTAATACCAAATAATCAAAACTTGATAATTTTATGCGTATAATAATATTTCTTTCAATCATTTTACTGACTCTTGGAGGCGGCGGCTGGTATGTTTACAACAGGCTGTCCTCAGCGTTCCCGGGTAGTTTTGTACAGAATAAAATCTTTATAGCAGGATTTATATTTGTTCTCTTCTCGTTTATTTTAGGTAAAACACTGGAGTACAATAAATTATATTTTCTGAGTGACCCATTGCTGAAATTCGGAGCCTACAGTCTGGGTTTTATGTTTTACGGCTTTCTGGCAGTTGTATTAGTGGATTTATTTCGTGTGATCCATTTTTTCGTACCCGTTTTACCAACATTTTTGAGGGAAAATTCAACTCAGATAAGATTGGTCATTGGAATAAGTGTCATTGCATTGGTCACATTGACAGTGGTTTACGGGGCTTGGAATGCCCGATATCTTCGAGTTAAAAAACTGGAATTGAAAGTGAATAAAAAGGTGGAGGGCATAGATACTTTGCACATTGTAGCCGTAAGTGATGTCCACCTGGGCAATATGACTGGTCATGGTAAATTGGGTAAGCTGATCAACCGAATGAATTCGCTCAAACCCGATATAGTTTTAATAGCCGGAGACATAGTAGATGACAACATTGATTTTGTAAAAAGAAGCAGGTTGCTGGAACGATTCAGGGAATTGAAACCAAAATTTGGTGTTTATGCTGTTATGGGAAATCACGAATATATTGGTCGGGCGCATAACGATCTAAGTTATTTTAAAGAGAACGATATCCGGATGTTGATCGATCAGACAGAGTTGATCGATGAAAAATTCTATTTGGTCGGACGAAATGACATCAACACAGAAAGGATGGCGCTCAGTTCAAGGAAAAAACTGAATGAACTGATGGTTGGCATTGATAAAAGCAAACCGGTTTTGTTGCTGGATCACCAACCCTATCATTTGGAAGAGGCAGTGAAAAACGGTGTGGATCTACAGATTTCAGGGCATACCCATCATGGTCAAATGTGGCCATTGAGCTGGATCACCAAAGCCATTTTCGAACTCGACTGGGGTTATCTTCAAAAGAAAGACACCCATTTTTATGTTTCGAGTGGTTTTGGAACAGCCGGACCACCGATAAAAGTAGGAAGTCATTCAGAGTTGGTGGATATCAGGCTTGTTTTTCAATCGGGGAAGTAAAGAGAATTTGAAAATTTGAAAATTGAGTCTGCTCCGAAAAGTCCAATTTGTTGATTTTGATTCGTTTTTTGCCCCAATCTACTGATGTCAAAGATCAGCACAAGATTAAAGGGAAACAACTGAAAATCAACAAATTAAAAGTCCCCTTTTAGGTATATGCTGACTGAAAATGTCAGATCATATACTGACTAAAATCGTCAGTGCGTGTACAGACTGAAAAGGTCAGTATGGATTTAGAGGGCAAAGACTTTTCGTAGCAGACTCAATATTTAGTATTTATATATAGTTATTTGTTTGTAATTATTTAGCACAAAAGTCTGTTATCCTTAAGTTTGTTGGTATATGATTTTACAAAGGTTTAAAACCTCTGTTTCCAGAATAAATCAGGTAACTTTTGCTCAATGTACTCGCTCAATCCAAGGAGACTAACAGGCCAACAGACTTATTATCTAACCACCTAAATAACTACATTTTTTTCATAAATACTGAAAGCAAAACTTATCAGAAGCTATCGGGAATATGGAAATTTGAAAACCGGTTTTGCCTGACCCTGCTTTTGGATGAATTATGTATGACAATTCATGTTATTGATCAAAAACATTGAAGTGTTCGTGCATTCCAGAAACCAGATCTCCGGATAGATCCAAAACGTGTAAAACGGAGTATAAAATCACACATCGGATGATACCATTTAATGCAGCCGGTAAGGATAATTTTACATGAACAGGATAATAAAACATGACCCTTTTCCTTAAGTTTAAATGATTTAAGTGTGCAACAAATTTAGATTAAATTAATAATAGATTTTCATATATGTTTTAAAAATTAGGTTTACATTTGTTCATTGTTACAAAACAAACTGACAGATTAACCAATCTATTTATTCATTAAACCACCTGAGTATAAAGTTGTAACCATCTAACTTGAACGCCGGGTGATCAAAATTTTTAACAAAATCTATGTCTATGAAAAAAAGAATTTTACAATTGTTTTTACTGATGCTTATCGGGTTTTTTGCCCAGGCTCAGGTAACTACAAGTAGCATGAATGGTAAAGTGACTGATGACAAGGGAGAAGGTCTGGTTGCAGCAACCGTGATTGCAATCCATACGCCTTCAGGCACACAGTATGGAACATTTACCAATGAGAATGGAGTATTTTCTTTCTCCAACATGAAACCAGGCGGACCCTACAAAGTGGATATCAGCTATATCGGATACGCCACAAGCTCCACACCGGATATTAACCTCAGATTAGGTGAAACTTACATTCTCAATTCCGTTTTGTACATGGAAGGCGTTCAATTGGAGGGTCTGACCATTGCCGGAACCAGAAGTAACATCCTGAATTCAAATAGAACAGGAGCCGCAACGAACGTCGGCGAGGCTGCCATTGCAACGTTACCCTCTATCAGCAGGAGTATCAATGATTTTACACGTTTAACCCCACAGGCACAGGGAAGCAGCGGTTTTGGCGGACGTGACGGAAGGTTTAACAACATTCAGATTGACGGAGCTAACTTTAACAACAACTTTGGATTGAGCTCAACAAACCTTCCTGGTGGTGGTTCTCAACCAATATCTTTGGATGCTATCGACCAGATCCAGATCAATATGGCTCCTTATGATGTCAGACAATCCAATTTTACCGGTGCCGGCATCAATGCCATCACCAGATCAGGTACCAACAACATCGAAGGTTCAGTTTATGGTTTTTACAGAAATCAGGATTTCAATGGCCGGGTCATTGGAAAAGATACATTGCCTGAATTTGATAAAACCACTTCTCAGGTATTGGGTGCCAGGTTAGGCGGAGCGATCATTAAAAACAAATTGTTCTATTTTGTTAACTTCGAACTGGAGGATAATACCAGACCTGGTATTAACTATATTCCATCTGCAGAAGGAAGAACAGGTTCCAACGTATCAAGGACTTTGCTCTCCGACATGGAAGCTGTAAAAAGCTATGTCATGGAAAAATATAATTATGACACAGGAGCTTCTGAAGGCTATGCATCCAATTTTTCAACTGCCAATTATAAGGCGCTTGCAAGAATAGACTGGAACATCAACAATAAAAACAAAATGACTTTCCGCTATAATGAGGTGGTTGCAACGGATGATCAGGTAGTTAACGGAACAAGTGCTCCGAACCCAAGATCCAGTTCCAACAGGATCAGTGCGAATTCATATGCATTTGAAAATGCAAATTACGGGTTTGAAAACAGTGTGAGATCTTTCACCGCTGAACTTAACTCACAGCTTTCCAAGAATGTATCCAATCAGTTTTTAGCAACTTATACTCGTATTCAGGATAAAAGAACTTCCAAATCAGAACCATTCCCATTCATCGACATTAAAAAAGATGGTGATGCTTACATGAGTCTTGGTTATGAATTATTCTCCTGGAAAAACGATGTAATCAACAATGTATTAACGTTTACAGACAACATCACCTACACTTTGGGCAAACATAACATCACTGCCGGATTGACATTTGATTATTTGAAATTCGGTAACTCTTTCCAAAGATATGGTACCAGTTATTACAGATATTCTTCCTTAAATGATTTCCTCAACAATGGAACACCTGAGGCATTTGCCATCACGTATTCAGTTCTTCCTGATAAAAGAGATCCTTATGCAGAATTGGCTTTTGGTTTAGGAGGTGTTTACCTGCAGGATGAATACAGGGTAAGCGATAATTTTAAGGTTACCGGTGGTTTAAGAGTTGATCTACCTTTGTATCTGAATGCTCTTGAAACCAACCCGGCTGTTAATGCATTGCAATTCCTTGATGTAAACGGTACAGACAATATTACATTAGATGTAGCAAAATGGCCTGATATGGCTCCGATCATTTCCCCCAGAATTGGTTTCAATTATGATGTAAAAGGAGACAGAAGTTTCCAGATCAGGGGTGGAACAGGTTTATTTGCAGGTCGTATCCCATTCGTTTGGTTGACCAATATGCCAACGAACTCAGGTATGCTACAAAATACAGTTGAAGTTACCAATGCTGCACAGTTGGCAAATCTGAAATTCAATCCTGAAGCAAAATACCACCTGACAAATACTGAAATATTCCCCGATGTTGCAGGTACCAAAGCTCCCGGCTCAATCGCAGCCATTGATTCAGATTTCAAGATGCCTCAGGTTTGGAGATCAAATCTCGCTATTGATGCCAAATTGCCATTCAATATGGTATTGACGCTCGAAGGTTTGTATACTAAAGACATCAATGCAGTTTATCAGTTCAATGCTAATCAAAAAGCCCCTATTGGCTCAATGAATGCATTTGGAGGAAAAGATACCCGTCCTTTTTTCGCAGCTACCAATGCGGATAGAAGGGTAAATGCCTCGATGAGTGAAGCCATTGTACTTTCAAATTCTGATCAGGGTAGTTCCTATTCCTTTACAGCTCAATTATCAAAAGAGTTATCACACAATTTCTCTGCGATGGTTGCTTATACCTATACACAAGCATTCGATATCACTGGTAACCCAGGGTCACAGGCAGCTTCAGCATGGTCTAACAACGTTTCCGTCAGAGGTCAGAACGATTTGGATCTGAGTTTCTCAGAATATGCAGTTCCTCACAGAGTGGTTGGTGCTTTATCATACAGATTTGAATATCTGAAAGCTTTAGGAACAACTGTTTCCTTGTACTATGAAGGCTTAAATACAGGTAGATTCAGTTATAGGTTTACAGCAGATTTCAACAGGGACGGCATCAACTCTGATCTTATCTACATTCCTAACGATCCTTCTGAAATTACATTCACTGATATCAAGAGCGGTGCCAATGTTTTATTCACTGCCCAGCAACAGAGCGATGCATTCTTTGCATATATTGATCAGGATGAGTACCTTAGCGCTAACAAAGGAAAATATGCTGAAAGAAATGGCGCTTTGTTTCCCTGGAGAGACAGATTTGATTTCAAATTGCTTCAGGATATTTTCACCAATATTGGAGGAAAAAAACGGACATTGCAATTCAGCTTTGATGTGTTGAATCTTGGCAATCTGTTGAATTCAGATTGGGGTGTTCTGAAAACATTGAATTACAGCAATGGTGCCATTTTAAAACCAACGGTTGCTACCGACGGAACAGCAACCTTCCAAATGGCAACTGTCAACAATCAGTTGATGTCAGAGACATTCAAAAACGTATTCAGCACCTCAACCACCTATAGCTTGCAGGTAGGTTTCAGGTTGATTTTCTAATCGATAGACTGTTCGAACTTTTGACTACAATAAATTTGCAGGCAAAAGTGTTGCAAGTGAAATTATAAATATCAAAGGATGGTCGCATTTGCGGCCATCTTTTTTTATACTTGTTCCGAATTAAAGCCATCAAAAGAAACATTTTACCATATCAAACCAGTCACAATTCCAACATTTAAACGTTTACTTAGAAATGGTTTAAGAATTTAAAATTACATTTGCTGCGCGGATCATCTCGACTCAGAGCAATTCAAGGTATATTGCAAAATTTCAATATACCCGAATGAGAAATGAACAGGGATTTTCCTTCATCATTCATAAAACTAAAACTTAACATCTTTACATGAGATTTCAATTGATACTTATTTTGTTGATACTGACTGGTACAATGAGTTATGGACAGGGAAAAATAGCTGGTACTATAGTTGATCAGGAAACTGAAAAAGCCATTCAAGGGGCAAAAATCACGCTAACTAACAGCAAAATGAAGGCTACTTCTGACAAAAACGGCCTGTTTGAACTGGCAGATATTCCCCTGGGCTTTCATGAATTGACAGTGCAATACCCAAAATATGAAAAAACCATGTTCTACACAGATCTGGTCAAAAATATTGATCTCGGCATACTGAAGATTAAAAAAATTGCCTTGCCTACAGACATCCAATGTCTCTCAAATTACTCATTTGACGGAAAATCAGCTGATTCACATACTTCTGTTAAAAATGAACAAAGTATTCTCCAATTAGCCAACCGGGATCTGCCACATGTTTTTGAAGGAAATGCAGCAGTCTATATCACGGAAAAAGGAGGTGGAACCGGTGATTCAGAAATAAAGATCCGTGGTTTCAATCAGCAAAATATAGGATTCTTGCTCAATGGCATTCCTTTGAACGATATGGAAGGCGGCAACTTCAACTGGTATCATTGGGAAGGACTGGCAGACGCTGCTACATCTATTCAGCTGCAAAAAGGAACCTCCTCAACAAATTTTGCATTTCCCTCTGCAGGTGGTGCGGTGAATGTCATTGCCAATCCGTCCGAAGAACAATTTGGTGGTTTTGCACAATTGCAATATGGTACTGCCAACCAATTGAACGCTTCATTCAGGGTGAATTCAGGATTGATCAGAAATCATGTTGCCCTGAGCTTCGGAATGACCAAAAAAAACGGAGATGGCCTGATTGATTATACCTGGAACGATGCACTTTCTTTGTTTGGTGGTGCAACCCTCAAATTCAATGAAAACCACAAAATCGAACTTTTCGGATTTACATCCTCGCAAAAACATGGCATGAATCCTTTCCGGCAGAATATTGGCGCTTTGAGTGATGATCTTGCAGAAAGCATCAGTACCTACGATGTGGATGCCCTTGATGTCTGGTTGCCTGATCAGGCTGACAGATACCGCAATTATACAGCAAATTCTGTATCAGAAAATTATACAGGAAAACAGTTTTCAATGGGTAAAGAAAGGGATCGCTTTGCTTCTGGTTTTTTCAATGAAAAAGAAAGCTACAGCGAAAAGCCATTGATTTCACTTAATTACCATGGTAAAGTAAATGCAAAAACATCCTTGCAAAGCTCACTTTTCACCATACAGGGACTTTCAGGGATCACAGGAAGTGCAGGAACATTCCAATATATGGGTAATCATCCGGCAAAACCGATAGATTTTGATAAAACCATAGCTGCAAACAAAGAAAATGTTGAGTCTCTTGGTATTTTGTATAATGAAGTAAATGCCAATAAGACCTATGGTTTGCTGGCCAAAATTAACTATAGAATTAATGACAACTTTAAACTTCATTTTGGTGTTGACGGTCGAATCGCTCAAAACATGGAGTTTTATCAGGTGCGCGATCTGCTCGGAGGAGATTTTTATACAGATGTTAGCAGAGAAATTTCACCAGCACCCAAAGCTGCTTTAGGTGATACCATATTTTTTAACCAGACCAAACAGATCCAGCGCTATGGCGGATATGGTCAATTGGTTTATGATTATAAAATATTGCACAGTTATTTCACTGCAGGATTGAATACTGTAAGCTATGAATTGACGGATCACTTTAAAAATGTATCTGGAAATGAAGCATTTAATGTAAAAACTGCTTTTAAACCAGGATTTCATCTCAAAGCGGGAGGTATATTGAACCTAAACAAGGAATTGAGCATTTACCTCAACGGAGCTTATCTTTCACAGGTTCCGACCTTCGACAATCTGATCCAGACTTCAACAGGTTTGTTGGTCACGGATGCTAAAAATGAGAGATTTCAGCATGTTGAACTCGGTTCAACATACCATTGGGAGGAACAAAAATTGAAAGCAGGGATCAGCGGATATTTTACAAACTGGCAAAACAAGTCTCATTATTTACCTTATGTGTCAGAAGATGGAAATGCAGGAATCATTTTTGCCAGCGGCATATCTCAGAGACATCTGGGTTTTGAATTGGAGGCAGCCTATGAACCCATCCCGTTGGTCGACATCCATGCTTCATTGTCATTCGCTGCCTGGGTTTACAATGATGACACAGAAGGAAGTTATCTGGATTATACCACAGGTGATACTGCAACGGTTAAATACAATTATTATCTGGGTAAATTACTGGTTGGAGGCGCTCCGCAAACCCAGGCGAATATTCGTGTTGGCCTGAAACCTTTAAAAGGGTTGAGAGCTGAGTTGGGATTCAGATATTTTACCCAATATTATGCTGATTTTGATCCGTTTACAAGAACGGTGAGTACAGATATTGATCAGGCCTGGCGCTTGCCGGGAAGCTCTGTCTTTGACGCCAGGATCAGCTATGACCTTCCTAAGATCAATACTTTCAGGGTACAATTGTTTGCACATGCCTTGAATATTCTCAATACAGAATATATTTCAGATGCTGCAGACAATTCATTGCTTCAGGCATACAGGAAAAATGGAACGATCGTCAACTCACATGATGCAGATGCCGCGGAAGTATTTTTTGGTATGCCTTTCAGGTTTAACCTGGGAGCGAGAGTGAATTTTTAATATAAAGCGATTGTTAAAGTTGGACGAGAATTGTCCTATTTTTTGTTCAATTTTGCTTAATCCTTGCAAAACAGGCATCTAAGTACTAATTTTACCTTTGCAATGACTTTATTACGGTTTTGAACCGGATTTGCAATGCATTTTTAATTGCGTATCTTTAAAATCATAAACCAAAAAAACTTACAAATGAAAAAACTTATACTTTTCAGCCTATTGGCTGTTTTGGCTTTTCAAACCTACGGACAACTGGTGATCACAGAAATCATGTACAATCCACCTGAATCAGGTACTGATTTGACAGAATTTATTGAGATCTACAATAATTCAGACCAGGCGATCAACCTCAACGGCTATGAAATTAAAGATGCCATTCAGATCGTTTTTGGCGATACAACAATCGTGGCAGGTGGATTTATAGTTGCAACAGTTAATACCGCAGCTTTCAACGGCTACTACGGATATGATGCCATCCAGTGGACAGGCGGTGCACTCAACAACAGCGGAGAAACCATCACCTTACTGGATGCGTCCGGAAATCCAGTTGATGTTGTCAGTTATTCTGATAAAGATGAATGGCCTGTTGAAGCTGACGGTCAGGGAAATTCTCTGGAATTGTGTCATCCGGATTTGGATAACAGCCTTGCAGCAAGCTGGAAGATCAGTAATCATGGCACTGGTTTGATCATTGACGGAAAAGAACTTTTTGCCAGCCCCGGGTTGGTTAACACCGTTGATTGTGACATAGCTATGGTGCACGTGGTGGATGTTGAAACACTTGCATTCAATCCAAAAGACCTCGAAATCCTTCCTGGTGAAACAGTCAAATGGATCAATATTGCCGGAGGAAATCATAATGTTGATGGAAGCACCGCTGTTTTCCCTGACAATCCAGTCAGTTTCTACAATGGTGTTCCTTCAACAGACAACTGGAGTTTCGAGTTTACTTTTGATGTTCCGGGTGTTTATCAGTATAGATCCGAACTTTATCAATTTTTGGGAATGACCGGAACGATTAATGTGAAACAACCTCAAACCATTGTGATTACAGAGATCATGTATAATGATCCGGATGCCGTGACCGATTCTCTTGAATTTGTTGAACTATATAATGTGAGTGATTCACCGTTTGATTTGCAAGGTTATTCACTTGAATTCGGTGCCTCAGGATATACATTTAATTTGCCTCCGATCAGTCTCGATCCAAAAACTTACCTTACAATTTGTTCAGATACCACCACTTTCAAAAAACATTTTGGATTTGCTCCACCTTCATGGGATAATATTGATGTACTTTCAAATAATGGCGATCATATCATTCTGAAAAATGATGGTACAGGGGCTGCCATAACTGAAGTAACTTACGGAGTGAATGCGACGTGGCCTGCTGAGCCAAATGGCAATGGTTATTCGCTAAGCCTTTGCAGACCACTGACAGATGTCAATGATCCATTAAACTGGCAAGCGACACCTTTTCCAACGGGCAGTTTTATGGCAGGAACAGAGTTGCATGCATCTCCGAACAAACCAGGATATTGTAAATTTCCTGTTGCGGAAACCAGACTCAATAATGACGATGGCACTTTAATGGAAAGCGGAAATGGCGTGACAGTTGAGGGAACAGTATACGGTGTGAATCTGAAATCAGATGGTTTGCAATTTACCCTGGTCGATGATCAGAACAAAGGAATTGCTGTTTATTCCGAGACCAAAGATTTTGGATTTGAAGTTGCGGAAGGTAAAGATATCAGGGTCATGGGTATATTAAGTCAATACAACGGACTCGGCCAAATCTATATCGATACACTTTTTGTCCCGGGAACAATCTCAGAACTGTTTGAACCCACCGCCACAACCGTGTTGAATGAGAATACCGAGTCACAATTGGTAAAAATCAATGATGTATACCTTCAGAACCCGGAAAACTGGGTTGCCGGTGGATCAGGATTTACCGTCAGAGCTACCGATGGAACCAATGTCTACTCGATCCGGATTGATGACAATGTGGATCTATTCAATTTACTACCGCCTACCGGCAATTTCAGTATTACAGGGATCGGTGGACAATTCGATTCAAGCCTGCCCTATCATGAAGGCTATCAGCTGCTTCCCAGATATGTGGAGGATATTGATCCATACAATACACAATTCGAGATTCCTCACTACCCTATCGGATTGCTCAGGTTCGTCAATGATCAGGGTGTTGCAGATTCGCTAGGCGTCAGATGCAGGATACAAGGTGTGGTTTATGGAGTGAATTATCGTCCAAACGGACTGGGTTTTACGGTCATAGACGAATTCAATGACGGAATGTATGTTTTCCTCAGTAACGGCAACCTGGATTACACAGTCACTGAGGGCGATTTAATAGAGATCACAGGCACGATGGCACAGTTCAATGGACTAACTCAAATTGTACCGGAAAAAATTGAATTGATTTCACAGGGAAATCAATTATTCAGTCCAACTGAAGTAAGTATTTTGGATGAAAATACTGAATCACAATTGGTAATGATCTCAAATGTTTCAATTGTCAATCCAACTGAATGGAAAGGTGATGGATCTACTTTCAATGTGAATGTGACCAACGGGACTAATACTTTTGCTCTGAGAATCCATCCTGCATCCGGACTTTCTTCTGCAGCAGCACCAACAGGAACTTTTAATGTACTCGGAATAGGATCTCAATTTGACAGTGCAAGTCCTTATTTTGATGGTTATCAATTATTTCCGAGAAATCCACTCGATATTGGCTTTGTCAATGTAGATGACCTGTTGGGATCTAATGATTTGACCATTATTCCAAATCCCGCTAAAAACCACTTCAGCATTATTTCAAAGGAAAACAGATTGGATAAGGTAATGCTTTTTGACCAATCAGGCAGAAAAGTAGCTGAATACATCGATGTCGAAACAGGTGTTGCATTATCTGTTGCAGACCTTCCCGATGGTTTATATTTTATCCGCGTTTTTGATGGAACAAGGGTTGGATTTTCCAAACTCGCTGTGGTTAAATCCAATTAATTCAGGATGGAAGACAAGAAGAAAAACCTTTCGGCATATACCAAAACGACTTTGGAAGATGTGTCTGAAATGCGTATAGGTATCGTTGCTGCTGAATGGAATGCCGAAGTGGTAGACGCATTGCTTGAGGGCGCTTTACAAACATTGGCATCAGAAGGCATATCTGATGCCAATGTTCATGTTATCCGGGTACCGGGAACCTTCGAATTACCTTCAGGTGCTGACCTTTTGCTAAGAACCACAAAGATCGACGGTGTCATTTGTCTGGGTTGTGTTGTCAAGGGTGACACACGACATGATGAATACATCAATTCTGCGGTCTCACATGGTCTTACCAACCTGTCAATTAGTGCACATAAGCCGGTAATTTTTGGTGTTCTGACGACTGAAAACATGCAACAGGCAGTTGACAGAGCCGGTGGACAACATGGGAACAAAGGTGTGGAAGCTGCTATAACGGTGTTGAAGATGGTTCAATTATTTAAAAATCAGCTGAAACCGAAGCATTCCATAGGATTCGGAGGAAATGCAAATTGATACAATATTTTTTGTGACCAACTCAACTCCCAAGAATTAATTTAAACGGATAATAAGATGTTTTTATCCAAAATGAACAATTTTGGAAGCTGTTACTTTAATAATTGAACATATAAAAATAAATTTCGGCAGGCAAAACTTTAAGTTGTTATGAAACTTCATGTAATAGATACAGGGAAATTCAAATTAGATGGCGGAGCGATGTTTGGCGTAGTCCCAAAACAGATGTGGAAAAAGCTCAATCCACCGGATGAAAATAATATGTGTACCTGGTCAATGCGATGTTTGTTATTGGAAACTGCTGAAAGGAGGATTTTGATAGATACAGGTATGGGAACCAAGCAGGATGAAAAATTTATGTCTCATTTTGAGCCCCATGGTGATACAGATTTATTGAGTTCTCTGGCAATGAAAGGATTTCGACCTGAAGATATCACAGATGTGTTTCTGACTCATTTTCATTTTGATCATTTGGGTGGTGCTGTAGCGAGAGATGAACATGGAAAGTATTACCCGCAATTTCCCAATGCGATGTATTGGTCAAGCCGGGAACATTATGAATGGGCATTAAGGCCAAATTACAGAGAAAAAGCCAGTTTTCTGAAAGAAAATTTTGTTCCCCTAATGGAGCATGGCGTCCTGAAGTTTATTGATGCCGAACAGGACATTGACTGGTTCTGCGGTATCAAGGTAAAGTTCATGTACGGGCACACTGAAGCTATGATGATCCCTGTGATCCCGCTCCCTGACGGGCGGTCTGTCGTGTTCATGGCAGATTTGTTGCCATCTACAGCACACATCCGAATGCCCTATGTGATGAGTTATGATATCAGGCCTTTGCAGACATTGGCAGAAAAAGAACTATTTTTCCATGAAGCAGTAGATCAGGGTTATTACCTTTTTTTAGAGCATGATCGGGTCAATGAATTATGCAGCATCAGAAAGGATGAAAAAGGTGGTTTTAGTTTAGATGCAATCCATCAATTGAATGAAATAATTTAGTAAATGCCACTATTGAAGTTTTTTCAACTAATGATCATTTTTTAGTATTCATTTTGACTTTTAGTTTTTGACCAGGTTTGATTTTGGTAGAACTCATACCGTTCAATTTTTTAATTTCAGAAACGGAGGTTTTGTGCCTGACTGCAATATGACTCAGCGTATCTCCTTTTTTGACAGTATATACTATCATATTGTCCTTATCATTGAGCACTTTTTCCAGTTCAGGCACAATCTCATAGATGGAAGAATCCCTGTTTTCTTCCAGTAAGAAATCGTCGTGCTTTTCCGGTGCTACTTCGAGGCATGATCTTGTAAAACCTGTTCCTCTCAGATGTTGTTTATATCTTGGATTGGTTGCGTAGCGGACCCGTTTCAGGAATGCATAATAATCCTCATCAGGATTGGTATAACGCTTGGTCTGCCATTCTTTGTAAAATTCGACGGACTCTTTCCAGTGGTTGAAAATGATTACTTTCCCTTGCCTTTTGAATCCAAACAGGTTGTTTTTTGCCATAAGTTTTTCAGCTCTGAAACCTCCCGTTTCTATGATGGCTTGCTGCATCACAATATGTGGATGCATAATTTCCATTTCGCAAATATAACTGAATACCTTTTCCTTGAATTCTTCTTTATCAGTCTGTGCAACGAGCTGGATACTATTCAAAACCAGAGAAAACAAAATGAATAATGTGTTGATTACTATTCGATTCATACTAAAACAATTACCATTCAGGCGATAAACCTAATCATATTTTAATAAATCCTGGTATTTCAACCAGAAAAAAAAGAATATTTATTGGAAGGGCATGCTGAATTACCCAATCTGATGTTATGAAAATTATTCGCTTTCAACCAATACGCAACTTCAAGTTCCTTTATGAAAGGGTTTTCTTTCATAATTAATTCCAGATTTTTTTCATTCCAAAATCGATATAGCTATCCATAACGGTTTTTCACCTTGCTATAAAACATCATTTTTAAATAAACCTTTCTCAAATAGAACCATGCTCATATAACCGCTAGTCCAATCGCACTTCTATGCATTCAAAAAAAGTGATTCCAAACGGGACTAAGACATTATTTACCGGTTTCTTTTAAAAAGTATTTAAAGATGTGACAAAAATCATAAAATTAACTGAATTTCGCAGGATAACTATTGAGTGACTAAGTTTAAGAGTATGATCTGAAAGTCCAATTTGTTGGTTTCCTATTGTTTTTTGCCCAACCCCTATCAGTAAACAATTGAATTCCAACATATTAAAAGTCATCTTTTAATGAGATTTAAGGGGAGACACTTTATAGAGCAGACTCAAACGATCAAAATTGCAAATAATCCAAATGAAAACAACTGTTAAAATAACCAGCATTTTCCAATGTTCACTGGAAAGAGCTTTTAAAACCCCGATGCTCTGTGACGTATCCAAAGTGCATACAGGCTTTGGCATCATGCCTAAAATAACACATTGTACCGACGACCTTAACTGGGGTCAACCGGGTTTTACTAAAAAAGTGTTCGCAGCTGCTTCGCTAACTCAAAAAGGAGGGTTTGCTTCTGTGGATAAGGTATTGGAAAGAATTGAAAATCAATATTGGAAAATTGAAGTCAGCGAATTTCAGTCCTGGATGATTGGCTTTTATAAATTTGTAGGTGAATGGAAAACTACCCCTATGGAAGATCAAAAAATATTCATTGAGTATACATATACCTTATATTCATCTGTCTTTTGGCTTTATCCATTCAATTGGCTTTTTGCTCAACTTTACTGGAAAAATTATATGAAAAAGGTTATGAAGAATATCTGGCAGCTGATCAAAAACGATGAACCTTATCTATATAATTGACTTTATATATTTTAAATATATACGATTTATTTACTATGATCATTATTCTCTTTTAGACAACAAATTTTGCAATCCACATATTTTTTCTCATCATAGCTTATTATTTCATGGAGCATTCCAATCAATTGATCAAATGGGACGATTTTGCCAAAATTGAAATTCGGGTCGGCACCATCATCCATGCAGAAATTTTTCCGGAAGCGAGAAAACCATCCTACAAACTGAAAATTGATTTTGGTCCGTATGGCATAAAAAAAACTTCTGCCCAATTGACAAAACTTTATATACCTGTAGAACTCATTGGCAAACAGGTTGTTGCTGTCCTGAATTTTCCATCCAAACAAATCGGTCATTTCCACAGTGAATGTCTGATCCTCGGTGCTATGAATCACGATGAGGTCACATTGCTCACGACTGATATGCCGACAGAAAACGGACTGCTGATCGGATAACTCTTGTATTTTTTCAGGCAAATCAAAATCAATCTGCCTTTTTTCAGATTGTCGTTTGAATTTGATCCGGAGTCTGCTCCGAAAAGTCTTTGCCCCCTAAATCTACCTAATAATGCGAATCAAGGGTTGANNCTCAATCCTAAAGGAAGATAAAGGATTTTCTCGCTTTCATCCTTTAGGATCGAGGCAAAAAAGTGAGAAAATCCTGCTTATCTGCAGAATTAACTTTAACCCTTGATTCGCATTAATAAGTGACTTTTAATTTGTTGGTTTTCAATCGTTTTTCTTTAGTCTAGTGCTGATCTTTGACGTTAGTAGATTCGGGCGAAAAACGATTGAAAATCAACAAATTGGACTTTTCGGAGTAGACTCAATCTGTAATCATTTGAGAAAATATATCACAGACCATTGATTTTAAAACTATTTAAAAGCTGAGCAACCCCGGAATCCCTGTAAGCAAGAAAAATGGATCTACCATTCCAAAAATGACATCATTTTCCAAAATATAACTGCGTACTGTTTACCTTTGTTAACGGATAAGATCAACACGACCACTAAAAAGGATTTTGAATGAAACCCAAAAAAAATATCAAATTACGGTTGACAGTGAATGAAAAGGCTAAGATCAAAAACCATAAAATCCGGGTTTCTGATATCCTCGAGTATGATCCAGGCGAACTTGAATTGTTGCTGGATTTGCCAGGAGAAAGAGCAGCTGAAATCCATGCACTGGCACTTTTCCAAACTGTACCTTCCATCGGGATCAAATTCGCTGAAGATCTCGTGTTTTTGGGCTATTATTCGTTTGAAGCACTCAGAGACAAAGATGGAGCACAATTGACAGACGATTTTGAACAGAAAAAAGCTTACCGGATTGATCCTTGTGTGGAAGATCAGTTCAGGTTGATCGTTCACTATGCAAAAACACATGATACATCCAAAAACTGGTGGGATTTTACCGAAGAAAGAAAAAAATACAGAATTGAACACGGATATCCGTCTACCAGACCAGGCATTGCATGGCATCAGGACTTGTGAACAAAGCTGGATTCAATCAAAAAACAGGTATAGATTTTCAAGAATAAAACATAAAAAGATTATGATATTCCGATCAAAGATTTATGAATAATGACTTCAAATTTGTCCCGAATTCAATAGGTTTTTTATTATCAGTTTTGCAGTCAGTTATTTTTGAAAACCTGGAAATGTTTGATCAAATCCATAAAAAAATAACCTGATTTCACGTAACATATTAATCTGATAAAAAGCAGACAAAGCATTACCTTACTGGAATGGCATCATGAAGCATAATCTGTAAGTTGAACTACCAAAATTACGAGACTAAAAAACACATATGCAAACCAACATTGAAATAAAATCTATCCCAAAAATCTGGCTTGCAGGCATCCTGCAAATTGGTGAACCGGAGACAATTCAAAAAAAATTTGACAAGCTTTTTCTGTGGGCAACTAAAAAAGGAATCATAAATTCCAATCCCATCAAAGCGATAACGATATACCACGATCACCCGGAAATCACCGAGACCAAGAATTTGCGGATCAGTGCCTGTATTACGATTGATAAAGAAATGAAAGAAGAGGGCGAAATAATGGGTTTGAGCATCGAAGAAGGGTTCTATACAGTAGGTCGATTTGAATTGCATCCGGGATCAGTATTCAAACATGCATGGGATCTTATGATCGAATGGGTTGAACAAAACAATTGCACCTTCCGCGAAGGAGAATATTTCGAAATGTATCATAATGACCCGGAAACACATCCCTCAGGTAAAATTATCACAGACATTTGTATTCCCATTGAACCAACTGATGATCTTCGCAATGCTGTTAAACCTTTCGATATGTCCCAGATATTCACAGCCGACAAAACGCTGGATTTGAACTATTACATGAAGTTTTATAAGGAACAGATCGATTTGGGCCGTATCCAGAAAGCCTACCAGGGACTGATGAATTTTATTATGGATCTGCGGAATTATTTATTAAAAAAATATGGAAATGACTATATCATCGGCAACATTTCCAAAGGATATATGGATTACACATATTTCCCGATCGTGCCAATCCGGATCAGGCATCTCAAATTGAAATTTGCCATCGTTTTCATACATCAGGAAATGCGATTCGGTATCAGTCTTGGTGGACAAAACAGGCAAATTCAGCGGCAATATTGGTCGATTTTCAAAGGCAGTGACTTTATAAAATACAAGATCCCGGAAACCCCGGATGAAAACTTTACCATCATGTATGAGATTTTGGCGGAAAATCCCGATTTTAGTGATTTGATCATGCTAACCAGGCAAATTGAATCGAAAGCAATGGAATTTATTGATGAGTTGACGGATATACTTGAGTATAAATAGACGCTTAGGAACCAAAACAAACCAACATGTTTATCGTTTTTGACGTTAGTTAGTCCATTTTTACATTTAAAATTCCCGCAAAGCGGCTTTTTTTATGGCTTACCAACTAAAAACATGGTGTCTTTAAAGTCAAAATGATGTTTTTTTGGAAGATTTTTAAGGAATTTTACGGTAGAAATAAAGCAATACAGAATATTTGCCCCGTAGGATATATATCCAACAGGGCAGGCAAAGGATTATCGAATTATGATTTTAGATGTATCGGACCTCTTAAATCAAAAATCGGTGATCTGAGCTAGCCCGTATGGGGCCTGCCCGTATGAGCCTGCCCGTATGGGGCCTGCCCGTATGGGGGTTCATAA
>DDTL01000170.1:20074-33278 GCA_002344345.1 Saprospiraceae bacterium UBA2365 | reverse complement strand
TAATGCCATATAATATTCAATTGTGATGCCAATACGAAGGAATGAAATGTAATTCATTGTAATTCAGCGCTATAATATTTTTAAGCACAAAAACGAAGTATAAAACATTCTTCGTTTTCGAAGAATATGGCTTCGGTATTAAACAGAAAATAAGACGTACCGGCTTTTGTAGTGGGATTTGATATCTGAATTGCACCGAACCGGGCTGCAACAATTATTGTACTCAATTTTTCCTTTATTCCCAAAAAAGCTTAACTTTCCAAAAAAAATATTTATGAAAGCATTGTTGATCAATAAATACGGCGGACCGGAAGTTTTGACACTCGGGGAAATTCCGGCACCTGTTGCAGAAAGTGGAAAAATTCTGGTTCAGATCAAATTTGCAGGGATCAATCCGGTGGATTTCAAAATCAGAAAAGGTATGGTGTTTTTCCTTTCCGGATTTAAATTCCCAAAAATCCTTGGAGGTGATATAGCTGGAATAGTTGAAAATCAACCTGAAGGAAGTCCATATAAGAGTGGTGACCGCGTTTTTGCCATGCTGAATTTCAAAGGAGGCGGCTATGCGGGATATGCTGCCATTCCATCCGAATGGCTTTGTAAAATCCCGGAAAATGTCGGTTTCAGAGATGCTGCTGCATTGCCCCTGGCCGGATTGACAGCACTTCAATCTTTAAAAGAGCTGGGAAAGATAAGAACGGGCGTTAAAGTGTTGATCAATGGTGCATCTGGCGGTGTTGGACATTTGGCTGTCCAGATCGCTAAATGGTATGGAGCTGAAGTTACGGCTGTTTGTTCAGGAAAAAACAAGGATTGGGTGCTTTCTTTGGGCGCAGATAATGTGGTGGATTATACAGAAAAGGATCCTATGGAACTGACCGAACAATTTGATATCGTATTTGATGCTGTGGCAAAATTGCCGGTATTAAAAGCTGGAAAGTTATTGAAAGAACAAGGTGTTTATATCTCCACTATGCCGTTACCCCTTATTTTTATCCGGCAGCTTTTGAATGTATTTTCAGGTAAAAAGTTCTATGCTATTATGGCCAAACCTTCAGGAAAGGATCTGGAACTCTTGTCAAATATGATGGCTGGAAATGCGCTAATGCCTTTTGTCGAAAGGGTGTATGCACTTTCTCAAGGGAAAGAGGCTCATCAATACATAGAATCTGAAAGAGTAAGGGGAAAACTGGTTTTTGATTTAAATTTATAAATCTTGAGTCTGCTCCGAAAAGTCTAATTTGTTGATTCTCAATTGTTTTTTGCCCCAACCTACTGACGCTGAAGGTCAGCACAAGACTAAAGGGAAACAATTGAGAATCAACAAATTAAAAGTCCCCTTTTAGGGGGATTTAGGGGGCAAAGACTTTTCGGAACAGACTCAATCTTATAATCGATTGAAGAGCAAGCTGTTAAACAGCTTGCTCTTCATGATGTTCAGGATCCAATAATGGCTTATCTTCAGCAAAAGGACGCTTTCCGATCAGTTTTTCCAGATCAGATTTGAGGATCACCTCTTTTTCCAATAAAGTTTTGGCAACAATATCCAGTTCTTTTCTTTTCTCCTTCAGGAGTTCCTGAGCCCGATGATATTGTTCTTCAACAAGCTTGCGGACTTCTGCATCAATCATGGAGGATGTATGTTCAGAATAGGGTTTATTGAATGACTCTTTCGACATTCCGTAGAAGGAAACATTTCCTACCTCATCATTCATTCCATAGATCATTACCATTCCGTAAGCAAGTTGTGTTACCTGATCAAGATCATTCTGGGCTCCTGTAGAGATTTTGTCAAACACTATTTTTTCAGCTGCCCGACCTCCAAAGGTCATACACATCCTGTCCAGAAGTTGCTCGTTTCTAATGATATATTCCTCTTTCGGAAGATACTGAGCATAGCCCAAAGTTCCGATTCCTCTCGGTACGATGGTCACTTTCAACAGCGGGGATGCATGTTCCAGGAACCATCCGCAGATGGCATGACCTGCTTCATGATATGCAATGATCTCTTTTTCTCTGGGAGAGATCAGTTTATGTTTCTTTTCAAGTCCGCCGATGATCCTGTCCAGGGCATAATTGAAATCATCCAGTTCAACAAAACTCTTGTTGCGTCTCGCAGCAACCAGGGCTGCTTCATTACAGACATTGGCGATGTCAGCGCCTGCAAAACCGGGAGTCATCTCTGCCAGATACTTGGAAGTGACTTCTTCACTCGTTTTTATAGGCGTGAGATGAACATCAAAAATGGCTTCTCTGCCCTTCATATCCGGCAGGTCTATGCCTATCTGGCGGTCAAACCTTCCCGGACGCAAGAGGGCATTGTCCAGAATGTCCGGACGGTTGGTCGCAGCCATGAGGATCACGCCTTTATCTGTGCTGAACCCGTCCATTTCAACCAACAATTGATTGAGGGTGTTTTCCCTTTCGTCATTGCCGCCTTGCATCGGACCTTTACCTCTTGATCGCCCGATCGCATCGATCTCATCGATAAATACAATGCATGGTGCTTTTTCACGGGCTTGCTTGAACAGATCCCGAACCCTGGAAGCTCCGACACCTACAAACATTTCCACAAAATCCGAACCTGAAATCGAGAAAAACGGTACTTCCGCTTCTCCTGCAACAGCTTTTGCCAGCAAAGTTTTTCCTGTTCCCGGAGGGCCAACCAACAATACACCCTTTGGTATCTTGCCGCCTAATGCAGTATATTTTTTTGGTTTTTTAAGAAAATCCACAACTTCCATGACCTCTTCTTTAGCTTCTTCCAGGCCTGCAACATCCTTGAATGTCACATTAACATCCGCTTTTTTATCAAAAAGCGTTGCTTTGGATTTACCAATACTGAAGATCTGTCCACCGGGACCACCTGCACCGCCTGCCATGCGTCGCATAAAAAACATCCACAGACCAACGATGATCAGGATCGGGAGTAACCAGTTGAAGATAGGGCCAGCCCAATTTTGTTTGGTTTTATAAACCGGATCGATCAGTTTCTTGTCTTTATTGATTTCCTTGATCAGTTCATCAAAAGTCCGTACATCACCCAGTTCAAAAGTGAAATGAGGTCCTTTGGGATCAATTTTGGATTGATCTTTTTTCTTGTCTTTGGAGTATTTGGCCAGTTTATCCTTGTGTAAATAGACATTCACATAGGATTTATTGATCACTTCAACCTTTTCAACAGCTTCATCCCTGGCCATTGCTTCAAACTGGTTCATGGATATTTCCTTGCTGTCATTGTTCGTATACACAAAAAAGTTCAGCAAAATAAAGCCTACAATGATGACACCATATATCCAAAGTGAACGATTGTTCATTTTTGGTGGTTCCCTGTCTTTTCCCGGGCCTGGTTGTTGGTTATTTTTATTATTGTCTTCTGTCATGAATTGCGTTATTAATGGTAATTATATCAGATATTTTCGATGGAGGTGACCACGGCATCATTCCATAATCCTTCAAGGTTATAAAAACTCCTGGCTTCAGGGTGAAAAACATGTACTACCGTATTGAAATAATCGACCAAAACCCAGTTTGACTTGCTCTTTCCTTCAATATTCATCGGTCTGGTATTCAACTCTTCATGGATCCTTTTATAAATATTGCCTGCGATGGCGCTGACCTGAACAGATGATTCTCCTTCGCAAACAATGAAAAATTCAGCCGGTGCTCCCGAAATGCTTCTTAGATCCAGTTGAGTAATATTTTTTCCTTTTATGTCCTGAATACTGTCAATGATGATTTCATTCAGCCTTTGTAGATCCGGCTCAATGATAGTTTTATTAGTCTTTGCACTCAAAATATTATTTTTTTAAACTATATTTACGCAAAAGTACATTTATTATTATAATCACACATTTTCAACTGCATGCAGATCATTGGAAGCCATCGTATTTATCTGGAAAGCATCAATTCTACCAGTACTTTTGCTCAGGAACTATTATCAAAAAGCAATCCAAATGAAGGAACTGTCATTTCGGCAGGCTATCAAACCTCAGGGAAGGGGCAAGGTAGTAATAAATGGCAGAGCGAAGCAGATAAAAACATACTTTTGTCATTTATTCTGTATCCAAAGTTTCTGAAAGCTTCCAAACAGTTCTACCTCAGTATTTTTGTTGCCAATGCGATCGTGAATTGGCTGGATAAAATAATCCCGGAACAACCGGTAAGGATTAAATGGCCCAACGATATATACGTCGGTCACCAAAAACTCGGCGGTATATTGATACAAAATACACTGAAGGCAGATGCTATTGAACACGCTGTGATCGGTATCGGATTGAATGTCATGCAGCAGCAGTTTGGTGAATTGAGCAATGCGGTTTCGCTTTCCATGCTGACTCCGTTAGATCAGACTTTGGCTAAATTGACCGATGATCTGATCCTTCAATTGGATCATTATTACCGGATGCTTGCCAATGGTAATTTCGCATGGCAAAAATCTGCCTTTGAACAACGAATGCTGCACCTGGGAGAAAAAGCTTCAGTATCAACCAGTGAAGGTATGGTGGAAGGCATTGTTCTTGGGATCGGTGAAGACGGGAAAATTGTCATGAATGTGGATGGTGTGGTCAGGAAACTGGGGCATTGAGGGGAATAGTGAACTGTGAACAGTGAATAGTATGTAACAGCCGGAAAAATGATACGAATTTTTATAATCCGGGGTTATTCTATTGCTCATCACAGTTTACAGTTCACGGTTCACTATTTCCTTTTTTGCTCAAAAAATGATTGAAGCAAAACCCTGCTTTCCGGCTCCATTAAACCATACTCCACTTTTGTTTTGGGATGCAAAACTCCTTTACCCAATCGCATAAAACCGTTTTTATCGTCTGCTGCCGCAAAAACTACCCTGCTGATCTTTGACCAGAACAAGGCTGATGCGCACATCAGACAAGGCTCAAGGGTAATATAAATTGTACAGTCTGTCAGATATTTACTTCCCAAAAAATTGGCAGCTGAGGTGATGGCCAACATTTCTGCATGTGCAGTCGGATCCTTGAGCAACTCCACCTGATTATAAGCTTTGGCGATGATCTGATCCTGCACAACAACCACTGCTCCAACGGGCACTTCATCGTTGTCAAATGCTTTTTTGGCTTCTTTCAAAGCTTCATTCATGAAATATCTGTCCGTGAATACCTCCATTTCCTGTTGATTAAACCTCAAATCAATTTGTCCCCAAATGTATCACAATAAAGCAAACGTCAAAATCCGATTTTATAAAAAAAATAATGATTATTGAGATTTAAAGTTTTTGCGTCTGTTGATTTCTGATTTTTTAGTGTTTCAATAAATCAAATTGATATTTTTTTGGCAAATTTTTTAGTGTTAATTCAAACTTAACCAAAGAAAATTTTTATAACTTACCTGACTTAGTATATTTGCAGATGGAAAATACAAATACTACTCAGACTTCCCTTATTCAGGAAAAACTCACATTCGATGATGTTCTATTGGTGCCTGCTTATTCAGAGGTATTGCCTTATGAGGTAGACACTTCTTCCTTGTTCTCCAGAAATGTCCGGTTGAATATACCGATGGCCTCCGCTGCCATGGATACCGTCACAGAATATCAACTGGCAATCGCCCTGGCCAGAGAAGGCGGAATAGGCATTATTCATAAAAATATGCCTCTTGAAACCCAGGCAGAGCACGTGAGAAAAGTAAAAAGATCAGAAAGTGGCATGATCATCGATCCCATTACCATGACTAAAGAAAGGAGTGTTCTGGAAGCCCTGACCCAAATGAAAAATTATAAGATCGGGGGAATTCCGGTGGTGGATGAAGATGAAAGGCTGGTCGGCATACTGACCAACAGAGATCTTCGGTTTCAGGAAGACCTGAGTCAGCCCATCAGCAATCTGATGACGAGGGAAAACCTTATCACAGCGCCGGTTGGCACCAACCTTGAGACCGCAAAATACATACTCCAGAAGTATCG
This sequence comes from Saprospiraceae bacterium UBA2365, assembly GCA_002344345.1. Lineage (GTDB taxonomy): Bacteria > Bacteroidota > Bacteroidia > Chitinophagales > Saprospiraceae > UBA2365. Next base: position 27,337 of record DDTL01000170.1, on the reverse strand, counting down.
TATCGAAAAATTGCCGGTAGTGGATGAAAACAACAAGCTGGTTGGCCTCATCACCTATAAAGATATCCTGAAATTGAAAGATTATCCATACTCTGTCAAAGATTCCTACGGAAGATTGCTCGTAGGTGCTGCGGTTGGTGTTTCCAAAGACACCTATGAAAGAGTCGACGCATTGGTTCAGGTAGGCGTTGATGTGATCATAGTGGACACAGCCCATGGTCACTCTAAGGGTGTACTGGATATGATCAGGTATATTAAGCAAAAGTATCCCCAAATAGATGTTGTAGGTGGAAATATCGCGACAGGGGAAGGCGCCAAAGCTCTGGTTGAAGCAGGTGCAGATGGTGTAAAAGTTGGCGTAGGTCCCGGAAGTATCTGTACCACAAGGATAGTAGCCGGAGTAGGTGTGCCTCAGTTATCAGCCATTATGGATGCAGCCAGAGCGATAGAAGGTACCGGAGTTCCGGTGATCGCTGACGGAGGTATCCGTTTTACAGGAGATCTGGCTAAAGCGATCGTGGCAGGCGCCAGTTCAGTAATGGCAGGATCCTTATTCGCCGGTGTGGATGAAGCTCCGGGGGAAACCATCATTTTCCAGGGCAGAAAGTTTAAGGTTTACCGAGGAATGGGTTCAATGGGAGCGATGGCCAGAGGTTCGAAAGACCGATATTTTCAGGAAGCAGAAGAAGATAACAATAAACTGGTTCCTGAAGGAATCGAAGGGAAAGTACCCTATAAGGGTCATCTATCGGAAGTGATGGTACAATATATCGGAGGGCTGAAAGCCGGTATGGGATACACAGGCTCAAAAAATATTGAAGCGCTCAAAAAGGCAAAATTTGTGAGGATCACCTCCGCTGGTGTAACCGAAAGTCACCCGCATGATGTGGCGATCACAAAAGAATCCCCCAATTATTCGACCAAATTTTAATTGGTTTTCCGGATAATTGTACGGGTTTAGGCCGGATCAATGGATGGGCTGATCTCTTTTAGGATGTTTTTGATTATATGATAAACTGCGGGACAAATGCCTGCATTTGCCAGGTGTAGTTTCTTTTTATGCCTGAAACCCGGAGCATCCGTGTGTGGATATTCCCGGCAAGCGGCGGGTCGTACTTCATAAATCTGACACAGGTTGTTTTCACCCAAAAACACGCAAGGTACTTTTTTGAAAGACATTTCGCCGTCAACATCTGTGAGTGTGAATTTCATTCTGAACTGATTCGGGCTGATCTTTAAAAATGAACCGATCTTTTTGATATCAGCCGGCAGGATGATGGGCGGCGTGGTTTTACAGCAGTTGGCACAGGACATACAATCAATGACTTCAAATATATTTTGATGAGCTTTTCCTGCCATTTGATCCATCGAAGCTGAGTGCAGACCTTTTTCTTCAAAAATACTTTCTGCCAGCTTTTTTGCATTGGACCTGTTTTTTTCCCATTCGTCGAACAGCCCCTGATGTAAAAGATTTTGTGGTTTTTGAATTTCCATAACAAGAAAAGAAAAGAATAATATTTGGTTTTAAAAATAGCATAATCAGTTCTAAATTAAAACTTTTATATTCAAAAACTAAAAATTCTGTTATTTTGCATGGATAATTTTTGAAAAGCAAATGGAAAAGCAATTTTTATCCCGATCCATATCCGATCTGAAGCAGGTGGCAGAATTGATAGTCCGACTGATGAATGAGCGTACCATTTTTTTGCTGGAAGGCAATCTGGGAGCCGGAAAAACAACATTGGTCCAAACAGTATGCGAATTATTACACTCAACGGATGTGGTCGTCAGCCCGACTTTTTCTTTGATCAATCCTTATCAGACTGACAAAGGTACCATTTATCACATGGACATGTACCGTATTAAATCCGTGGAAGAGGCCATTGATTTTGGCATAGAAGAATACCTTTGGGAAGATCATTTCTGTTTTATAGAATGGCCACAGATCATTGAAGAACTGTTGCCCGAAAAATTTGTCAGGATCAGGATCTCCCAGCAAGCCGATGAAACACGTTTGATACAAATACATGTTAAATAAAAAAAACAGGAAATGCAACAAGAGTTCAATTTTCCCCCACATTTGAGCGATCCCGGGTTTTTCACCCAGGAAAGTCCGCTTCAGATAAAAAAACGTAATGAGCAACTTGTCATCGGTGTTCCAAAAGAAAATACGCTTCAGGAGAACAGGATCGCTTTGGTTCCCAATTCTGTCAAACATTTGACAATGAAAGGACTACGTGTAAGAATTGCTTCCGGTGCGGGAGAAAAATCGAATTACAGTGATCTTTCGTATTCCGAGGCTGGTGCCGAGATCGTACCGGACAATGAAACCATATTCAAATCAGATCTGATCCTGAAAACAGCACCGCCGACAGTGGAAGAAATTGAGCATTTTACGAGGGATCAAATGTTGATCTCACCTTTACAGATTCCTTTGATCACCAAATCCTATATGGATAAGTTGCTCGAAAAACGGACGATCGCTGTGGCCATGGAGTATTTCCAGTCTGATGACAATTCGTTTCCCGTAGTCCGAACCATGAGTGAGATCGCGGGAGTAGTGGCCATTTTGACAGCCGCGGAATATTTGTCCAATTCTTCTGTAAGTCGTAAGGTATTGTTGGGCAGTATCTCCGGTGTGCCGCCGGCCAAGGTGGTCATCCTGGGTGCCGGTATGGTTGCCGAATATGCCTGTAGGACAGCGCTTTCATTGGGTGCATCGGTCCGTATTTTTGACGACGACCTCCATAAGATCATTCGCCTGCAGAACAGGGTGGGGCAAAATCTGCACACCAGCACCATCAATCCGGTTTACCTGCAATACCAGTTGAAAGGCGCAGATGTCCTGATTGGTGCGGTACATTCGAGTTCAGGTCGTTCTCCCATTCTGGTATCAGAAGATATGGTGGCCATGATGAAACCGGGTAGTGTGATCGTGGATGTCAGTATAGACCAGGGCGGTTGTATCGAAACCTCCAGGATGACTTCACATGACAATCCGGTGTATACAAAACACGGTGTGATCCATTATTGTGTGCCGAATATTCCCTCAAAGGTTGCCCGGACAGCATCTGCTGCCATCAGCAACATCATCGCTCCCTTGCTGGTTAAAGCCGGACTGATGGATTCCTATGAATCGTTATTATATCAGAACCGGGGTGTCCGCAACGGCGTGTATGCCTACAAAGGAAAAGCTACCAACCGCTATCTGGCAGAATATTTTGGTTTGAAGTACGCTGAACTCGATTTGCTGCTTTCCTCCGGGTTTTAGATGATCTGGTTATCTGATTTTCAGATGCTATAATGATTTGAATTGCAGGGTTTAAAGCAAGTTTTACGGGATGTGCGAGTATATGATTTCTCACTGTGGTCGAACCTGTCCCGACCTGTACCGTATGAAGAATCAACGTTGGTTCGTGATTGATGAGCGTCGGGGATGACGATAATGTATTTTAGGTAAAGTGGGAGGAGACCGGCGGCACGCCGCCAGTCTCCTCCCACTTTTACAATCAGTTAGTCATTCTGAGCAGAGCGAAGAATCTTTTGATGATCCAATAATCTAATGCTATAATGATCTGATGATCCAATGATCTGATTATAAATAAATTATAGCATTTGAACATTGGATTCCTGACGATGAATGTCAGGATTTTCAACATTTGAACATTAATAAAGTTCATCGTACTTTTTTGCAGTGCCCCGTGCGAGGTCAACAGGATACTTATCAGCGTTTTTGAGGATTTTTTCCTGAATGATCTGTTGCACGTCCAGTTGGTATTTTTCCGCTAAAAGGAAGGCAAAGGAAAAGACATCTGCCAGCTCATCTTTCAATTTGTCCGTATCGGCATCTTCTGCATTTTTCCAGAGGAACAACTCCAGGAGTTCAGCAGCTTCAATGCTGAGCGCCAACGCCAGATCCTTGGGATTGTGGAACTGCGCCCAGTCCCTTTCGTCCCTGAAAAGGACCAATTGTGCTGTAATGGATTGAATGTCAGACATGTTGAACGTTTTATATGTGAAATTTTTTATATCTTCCTTAATGCAAAAAACACAGGGTTTTGACATGATTTTTGCTTTTTATGCAAAAATCCCGCCAAAACCGGATTTAATCATGATCATCATCCCCGGGTAAAAACCCGGGGCTATAATTATTTAACTCCTACGGAGTTTTTGAAAAATTGATGTCGAGTTGTCAGTAATGAATTATCAGAATTTTCTGATCCTAACCTCAACTTCAGGTGTATCAGCCAGCAGTTTGACCAATTCAGCTGTGTTGGTCTGTCCAAAATGATACGGATACAATATCCCGGGTTTGAAGGATCTGGCCGCCAGGGCTACCATCTCAGGCGTCATGGTGTAAGGAAGGTTCATTGGTAGAAAAGCTACATCAATGTTTTGTAATTCAGCCATTTCCGGAATATTTTCCGTGTCAGCACCAACATAGACATTCAAATCAGCAAACCGGATCACATAGCCATTGCCTGCACCCTTCGGATGAAAAGGCTGTCCGTTGTCTCTTTTGTGGACAATATTATAAGCCGGAACTGCTTCGATAGGCAATTCAAGCAGCTCTGTTTTTTCTCCGTTACGTATCACCTTACCTTTTTGCAAAATGCCAAAACAAATTTCGGTCAGCAGTATCTCTGTATTTTCTTTCATCACTGCGTTCATGGCTATTGTGTCCAGGTGATCACGATGTTCGTGTGTGATCATTATCAGATCCGCTTTGGGCAATCGGGCATAGTCTGCTACTTTACTATAAGGGTCCACATGAATGATCTTTTCCTGAAAACTGAAATACAACGAACCATGACCTACAAAATGTATCTCAAGAGGTCCTTCAGCAGTTTCAAAAACATCTTTTTCAGGAATTTGAGCGTTTAACATAATAAAACTGAAGATAAAAACAGATAAGAAAAAAAATTTTAACATTGCCGGATGGTTTATATAGATTTTGTGATATTTTGTTTAGATCAAGAATCTTTTAGCCTTTTAGTCTTGAAAATATGAATACTTGTAAATGACTGAAATTTAATTTAAAACATATGAGTTATTCGCTTTTATTTGTGCATTTGTGGCTATTTATATTTTTCACAGCTGGATCAAATTCAAAAATGTTTAATTCATAATGAACTTTAAAGCGTCAGGCAACCTTTTATTCCAGGATGTTTCAGTATGAGTTTCACCTGCGGCATAGATGGTTTGCCAATTGCTTTCATTGAACCCGTGTTTCATCATCAGATGGTCGATTTTTTGTTGGGTTTCTGTATAAAGACTATCCAATCCCTGATCACCCAGGTCAAAAAATATCTTATGACGATCCAGCCTGGATAGATGTAATGCTGCATAATTCAGGAATGCATCCGGAACCGGGTTGTTTTCCATACCAAAAATGCCCGGCCAATGAGTAGACATGCAGACAGCCCTCCCGAAAACTTCAGGATATTGAGTGATGGCATAAAACGAAATGAGTCCGCCCATACTGCTTCCCATAATGATGGTGTTGGCAGGGTCTTTCAAAGTTGCATAATGCGTGTCTATCCAGGGTTTCAGCTCCTGCACGATGAATCTAAGGTAATGGTCTGAATTGGGTGAAAAATCGCCCTCAACGCGGAAACTTTCCTGCAATTTTTGTTGTATGAAAGCCTTTTCGGTTTTTGAAAGCGATTCAAATGGTTTTTGTGGGAAATAGTCCCTGAAACGGTTCGCCCCGTCATTCCATATTCCGACAATGATCAGATCTTTAATTTTGCCTGTGCGCATCATTTCTCCTGCTACATCATCAATGTCCCAGGCCTGACCATTCCAGCTTTTTGTTTTGTCGTAAAGCATTTGTCCGTCATGGGCATAGATAACGGCATATTTTTTGGATGGATCATAAGCTTCAGGTAACCAGATCTCTATATTCCTGGGATTTACAAACATAGATGGAAAGTTTTCAATGAAATCGATACGTCCATCCACAGGAATCTGATGTTGATTGCATCCTGTCAGAAAATGTCCTGTAGCTAAGTCATCCGGTAAAAACATGCTAAATTTATTTTGAATGTCAGTTTTAACATACTTTAATGGATAATTGTTTTTATTGATCATTGGCTTTTCCGGTATCAAAAAGGAAGGATTTTTACCATAGACTAAGCTGTAAAATTGCATTTTATCATATGATGCAGGATCATTTTCCGAATATTTCCAGGCCGACAGTATCAGGAATACCAACCCCATACAAACTGTGATCAAAAGCGTATTTTTGACATAGGTAAATTTTACGGCCATCTTGAACATATTTTTCCACTAATGTACAGCAATTATACCGACTAAATATCAATCACCTGATCATTTTTATATCTGTATCATGGTCTTAAAAATAGTATTAATGTATTTTTTGGAAGAAATTAGAAGAAATTTGATTTTGAATTAAAGCCGAACTGAAAATTTTCCCCGTATGAGCTTGCCCGTATGAGCTTGCCCGTATGAGCCTGCCCGTACGGTGGGGGTTCTTAAATCAAATTCCTCATTGGTTCTGGCTCCTCCTGGTTGTGGTTAATTGATTCAATAGCTTATGAATGAACCACCGGATTGGAAAAGTGAAGTTCAATGAAGCATTTCCTTTATGATATAGGCTCATGATATATGTCGAATGCAAAACTTGCGACAGTTCTGATGGATTTAATTTGTTGATTTTCAATCGTTATTTCCTACAACCTACTGACTAACAGAAGCTGATGAGCATGCTCAGGCACCGCAAAAGGTCAGCACAGGACTATAGATATATGAAAGAAAACGAACATATTAAAATGCATATTCAGCATGTTTTATGAAGTAAGGATTTTTAGGGTCCCGCTCAGGAATTTATTGATAAAATATTATTTTGGTGGTTAGTATTTTATCTTTTTAATTGAATCATTTTCACCTGAAAGTAGTTGCGGAAAAGCCTTGATCAAACAAGGAGGGAATTATTTTGTTTTAGGTATGGTAACAGGAAGGGATTGTGCTGTAAAATTTTGCTTAACAATTCGCAATTAAATCGTTTGGATAGCTAAAAAAATGCTGTACTTAATTATTTTTGAGCCTCCGAACGGAAAAGGAAAATAGTTGTTATACCTGTTCCTTTGGAGCATTGAAATAAATTTATTGGTTCAGTTATGCTGTTTTTAGCCATTAGGTTAAAACGGGTTTAATAAGACAAGCTGATCATCAGATGTGGTGATCATTTCACAAAAATTGTTTAGGTATATAATGCGAATCAAGGGTTGAAAAAAGCTC
>DDTL01000170.1:0-20040 GCA_002344345.1 Saprospiraceae bacterium UBA2365 | reverse complement strand
AACTTTAACCCTTGATTCGCATATATAACTAACATTCAGGAGTATATTTTTAGTACTCTAATTACAATCAGGTCTTTTTTCCATAACTGACGATCATTTAATATTAGTATTATGAAGCAAATTTTAAACAAATCAGTTTTTTCCATGACCATGGCAGGAGTTTATTTCCTGCTGATCGGCTTTGCCATCGCAGCTGCAACTTTTATTGAAAATGATTTTGGAACGGCATCTGCCCAGAAAGTGGTGTATAAATCCTGGTGGTTTGAGCTTATCATTCTGTTGTTTTGTTTGACACTGATATGGAACATTTTCAGGTTTAAGTTGTATCGCTGGAGTAAGATTCCGGTATTTCTGTTCCACTTTTCCGGTATTTTGATCATAGTGGGTGCAGGGATCACCAGGTATATCAGCTATGAAGGTTTAATGCCGATCAGGGAAGGCAGTTCGAGTAATGTGATATACAGTGATCAAACCTATCTCAGTGTGGTAATGGAAGATGAGTCATCCATGTATACTGAAGATTTTAAGGTTTTATTCGGTAGTCTGGGAAAAAACAGATTCAACAAGACACTTGATTTTAAGGATAGAAAGGTAAATATAGAATTACTCGAGTTTTATCCCAATGCCGTTTACGAACTTGAAAAAGCAGATTCAGGTCCGGCATATTTTACACTGAACTATGGCGGGATGAGAGGTATGGAGAAAGCTTATCTGGCAGAAGCCAAAATATTGAATATTGGAGGTTTAAATTTTGGTTTCAATACATTGGGTGAAATTGATGTTGATTTAAGATACGTGGGAGATAGCATTCTGTTGCAGTCCCGTTTGCCGTTCAAGACTTTGTCTATGGATACCCAGGAAACGGATTCTTTGCCTGCAGAAGTATGGTTCCCGGTGGAAACCAGGAAATTATATACGTTTAAGGATGAAACAGCCATCGTTTTTGGAGAATTTTTACCCAAAGGGAAATTGGTTCCTGTCTCACAAAGCCGCAAAACCGAATCATCAGGTATGAATGCGGTTAAACTCAAAGTAACTGCAGGAGATGACAGCCATGAAGTGGTTTTGATGGGGAATAAAGGAATGATTGGTGAAGACAAAGATCTGAGATTGGGAGACTATTCCATTAGTCTTTCATACGGATCCCGATTGATCCAGCTACCTTTTGAAATAAAGCTCAAAGATTTTCAGTTGGAGCGATATCCCGGATCCAACAGTGCATCTTCCTATGCATCCGAAGTTATGCTGATCGATGAGGAAAAAGACATCTATATGGATTACCGGATTTATATGAATCATGTCTTGAATCACCGTGGTTTCAGGTTTTTTCAGTCATCTTATGACCAGGACGAATTGGGTACCATTCTTTCGGTTAATCACGATTATTGGGGAACATTTTTGACGTATGTAGGATATTTTATACTTGCTTTGGGTATGTTGCTGACAGTTTTTGCGAAGAGAACCCGATTGAGAAAATTATCTCAGAAAATTTCGGAATACCGCAAACAAAGGATTGGATTGGCAGTTTTTATTTTGTTGTCTTTATTTTCGCAGGGAGTTTTCGGCCAGAAAACCATGACATCAGATAAAGTCATTCCCGAAGCACATGCAGAAAAATTTGGCAGAATACTTGTTCAGGATCAGATGGGCAGGAAAAAACCGGTCAACACCCTGTCCGGTGAATTGCTCAGGAAATTGTATGGTAAAGATGAGTATGATGGTCAAAATTCTGATCAGGTATTGCTGAGTATGACGATCAATCCTGAAGCATGGGCTGATAAACCGATGATCAAAATAGGGCATGAGGAATTGAAAGTAATGCTCAAAACTGAAAAATTTGCCAGCTTCAACGATTTTTTCAACAAAGAAGACGGCAGCTATATTTTAGGGAAATATATAGAAGAAGCAAACCGGACACCCGCTGCAACTCAGACTAAATTCCAGAAAGATGTGATCAAGGTGGACGAGCGGGTCAGTATCATGTACATGATTTTCAACGGAAATCTGCTGAAGATATTTCCTAAACAAGGTGATACCAACAACAAATGGTATACGCCCGTGGAAGCTGCCGGTATTGATTTTGGAGAAGAACCCAATTTGCTGGTGCATAATTTCATGCAATGGTATATCGGTAACATCAATAAAGCTTTTGAGTCCAAAGACTGGAAAGATGCTGATCTGAGCCTGGAAGGTCTGGATGCATACCAGAGGGCATTTGGTAAAGACCTGATCCCGGCAGAAAGCAAGATCAAAGCCGAATTGTTATACAACAAGATCAACATTTTTGGAAAACTTATCAGCTGGTATGGTTTGGTTGGTTTTATCTTGCTCATTTTCCTTATCATTCAGGTATTTAAGCCGACCATCAACTTAAGATGGCCAGTCAATATCGGTATTGCCCTGATCATCCTTGGATTTATTGCGCATACATTCGGGTTGGGTTTAAGGTGGCACATTTCCGGGCATGCTCCCTGGAGTAATGGTTATGAATCAGTAATTTATATCTCATGGGCCACAGTTCTGGCAGGTCTGATCTATGCCAGAAAGTCACCGATCTCATTGGCTGCGACAAGCATCATGGGTGCATGGATCCTGATCGTCAGTATGATGAGTTGGGCCGATCCGCAAATCACCAATCTGGTGCCTGTTCTTAAGTCTTACTGGCTGACCATTCACGTTTCAGTGATTGCAGCAAGTTATGGTTTCTTTGCCATTGCATCCTTGATTGCATTGATCAATCTGCTTTTGATGATTTTACGAAATAAAAAATCCGGATCTGACAGAGTTATTCTGACTATCAGAGAATTGTCAGCTGTCATTGAAAGCGCTTTGATCATAGGTTTATTCCTGCTGACCATCGGTACATTTTTAGGAGGTGTCTGGGCAAATGAAAGCTGGGGAAGATACTGGGGCTGGGATGCCAAAGAGTCCTGGAGCATGGTCAGTATCATGGTTTATTCATTTATCGCCCATATGCGGATGATCCCGTCAATGAAATCATTATTTGCATTCAACTTTGCAGCTTTCATCGGTTTTGCGACCATCCTGATGACCTATTTTGGTGTCAATTTTTATCTTTCCGGGCTGCATTCCTATGCTGCCGGAGATCCCGTTCCGATACCAACCTGGGTTTTTGTAACCACAATAGTGGCGATTTTGATTGGGTTTTTTGCCTGGCTAAGGCAAAATCCTGAAGATAAAATGAGTTAATAATAAAGCTTATGAAAGTGCATAAAAAAGTGGTGATAAGAGGCCGGGTTCAGGGTGTATGGTTTCGTAAATATGCTCAGGAACAGGCAGCTTTATTCAGCTTATCCGGATTTGTAAGGAATGAAGTTGATGGAAGTGTATATATTGAAGTGTCAGGAGAGTCGGAACATGTACAGGTTTTCATTCAATGGTGTCATTCAGGACCACCTTTAGCCTATGTGGAAACTGTGGATGTGGAAGAAAATCAGGAGCATCATACCGGTGCATTCCTGATCAAAACATAATGTTTTTTGTGATGGAGCCGGGCTTGACATCATTGCAAAATAAACATATTTTATACATTTCTGCAATGATTTATAGGTTGATGGTCAATGATTTCTAAAATTGAATATCCGGTTATTTGAAGGCCGGATAAAATATAAGAATTATGAATATTTGCATTATTGGTTCCGGAGGAAGAGAATCTGCATTGGCATGGAAGATCAGTGCCAGTCAGCAATGTGATGTGCTCTTCATTTTACCAGGCAATGCTGGAACTGCCGATTATGGGATCAATATGGAAATCGATATACAGGATCATGATGCTTTCAGGCAATTTCTGATTGAGGAAGGGATAGAAATGGTGGTCATAGGACCAGAACAACCATTGGTGGATGGGCTCGTAGACCGGATAAAGGCAGATGAAGAATTGTCAGGGATCATGGTGATCGGTCCATCAGCAGAAGGTGCCAAACTGGAAGGAAGCAAGGCTTTTGCAAAGGAATTCATGGAAGAATTTGGAATACCCACAGCTGCTTACGGACGTTATGAAGAAGATGACATCGAACAGGTGATGGCTTATTTTGAAAAACATGAACCTCCGTTTGTGCTGAAAGCGGATGGTCTGGCCGCCGGAAAAGGAGTGCTCATCATTCACAACAGAGAAGATGCAAAATCTGAAGCCAGGGAAATGCTTGCAGGCAAATTTGGTGTGGCTGGAAAAACCCTGGTCATTGAGGAGTTCCTGGATGGTACGGAATTTTCTGTTTTCGTAATAACAGATGGAAAAAACTATAGGATATTGCCTGTTGCGAAGGATTATAAGCGCCGGTATGAAGGTGATCAGGGATTGAACACCGGTGGCATGGGCGCTGTTTCCCCTGTTCCGTTTGTTGATGAGATCCTGATGGAGAAGGTGGAGGCCAGCATCATCCAACCCACCATACGGGGTATTGGACAAAGAAAGATGGATTATACAGGATTTATTTTTTTTGGCCTGATCAGTGTTGAAGGGGAACCTTTTGTGATAGAATACAATTGTCGTCTGGGTGATCCTGAGACCGAAGTGGTCATCCCAAGGCTTGAAAATGACTTTGTAGACTTGTTATCCGCATTATGCAATGATGAACTGGATACGGTTGAGATCAAAGAATCGAATGAAACAACGGTAACTGTCATGCTTGTTTCCGATGGTTACCCTGGTCCGATTGAAAAAGGAAAGAGAATTACTGGAATTGAAAAAGTGAAAGAAAGCATCGTATTCCAGGCCGGAACAAAAATACAGGATGATTCTCCGGTAACTGACGGAGGAAGGGTTTTGGCTGTAAGTTCTTTCGGACAAACCAAGGAAGAAGCACTCGGGAAATCACTCAGAAGTATTGAAAAAATACATTTTGAAGGAAAAAAATTCAGAACAGATATTGGTTGGGATGTGTAAACCGATGGTGATTTTTAAATTGTAGTCATCCGGTACATTTCATGATATACAGCGTATAATTGATCATTGATTTGAGTAGACGTCCAGATATTATCTTTATCAATCATGCCCGGTTACATATCTGATCACTCATTTCATCCAGTTTTTTTATATTGAATTTCGAATCTAATATTTTTAAATATGCAGGATATCCTTAAAAAATATGCCGATTTGCTGACCCATTATTGTGTAGGCATCAAAGAAGGAGATAGTTTGTATGTGACCTCAACCGTTTTGGCAGAGCCTTTAGTCCGCGAATTGTTCAGAAGCGCCACCGAGGCTGGTGCAAATGTGGAAATAATGCTGTCTATCAGAGAACAGGAGAAGATCTTTATCGATCATGCAGGGGAAAAGCAATTGAAGACAGTCTCTCCCTTTCATAAACTTGCAATGGAAACATTTGACACCTTTATCAATATCAGAGCGCCTTTTAATCTGAGGGAAATGCAAAACATAGATCCTGAAAAATCCAGGATCAGGCAGGAAGCCAACAGTCCGGTATTGAAGACATATTTTGAACGCACAGCCAATAAGTCCATGCGGCGTTCATTGTGCCAGTTTCCTACAGATGCTGCTGCACAGGAAGCCGGAATGTCTCTGGAAGAGTATACACGTTTTGTCTTTAGCGCCTGCAAACTATATGATGAAGATCCGATCAGCAGTTGGCAGGAAGTAGGCAGATTCCAGCAAAGGATAACTGATTTTCTCAATGGAAGGGAACAATTCATATACAAAAGTGATGCTTTTGAGATCAGTTTTAATGCTGCAGGCCGGACCTGGATCAATTCTGACGGCAAAGCCAATATGCCATCGGGTGAAGTTTATACTTCTCCATTGGAGGATTCAGTCAACGGCACCATCTTTTTTTCATATCCTGCGATATACATGGGTAAGGAAGTCGAAGACGTTCGTTTGTATGTGAAAGACGGCCTGATCGAAAAATGGGAAGCCAGGAGAGGAAAGGATTTTTTGGATCATATTTTTTCACTCAGCGGATCCAGACGTTTTGGTGAAGCAGCGATCGGATTGAACGATCACATTCAGAAGATCACCAAAAATATACTTTTTGATGAAAAAATGGGAGGTTCGGTACACATGGCAATCGGCCAATCCTACCTGCAATGTGGCGGGAAAAATGAATCCTCGATTCACTGGGATATGATCACCGATATGAAGGAAAGCGGCAGAATTTATGCGGATGGAGAGCTGATTTATGAGTGTGGTAAGTTTTTGATCTAAGCCTTGAAGACCATTTTTGATAGTTTTTTTGCAGGCTGGCGCAAAAAAAGTGGAGAAAAATTGTATAATTATCCTTAAAAAAATAAATTTGCACTCGCTTTTAAAAAGCCCCCATAGCTCAGTCGGTTAGAGCGACGGACTGTTAATCCGCAGGTCCAAGGTTCAAGTCCTTGTGGGGGCGCAAAACCGGAGTGAAAGTTCGCTCCGGTTTTTTTATTGAATGATCCCGCCTGAAGAATTTCTATGGTATAAATAGAAATCAGGTCAGAAGTTGCATAGAAAAAAATCACTATTGTATAGGTTAATTATATAATATATATATCTTTGTCATTTAGTTAAATATATTATGATTGCGTACGTACAAGGCAAGTTGACTATTAAGACCCCGCAATATGTTTATGTGGACATTGGAGGGATAGCATATCATGTGGATATCAGCGTATACACCTATGAGCAGTTGCAACATCTTGATGAGGTAAAACTGTATACACATCTGCAGGTAAGGGAAGACGGTCATTTTTTGTTTGGTTTTTTTGAAGAGCGGGAAAGGGATTTGTTCAGGGCGCTCATATCGGTTACCGGTATCGGACCCGGAACAGCCATTACCATACTGTCTTCGATGAATCCCGAAGAGATCATGGTCTCCATCGCCAGGGAAAATGATGAACGGTTCAAACAGGTAAAGGGGATTGGAGCCAAAACCGCAAAGCGTATCATACTGGATTTGAAGGATAAAATCGGGAAACTGGGTCAAACAGGAAGCGGAACCGGAATCGGTGTCTCATCCGGTATTTCAGTCAGAGAGGAAGTTATTTCAGCGCTCAAAGGACTCGGAATACAAAGGCAAAAAGCGGAGCCACTGATTGACAAAATACTCAGGGAACATCCTGAAGTCAGCGAATTGGGAGATCTTTTAAAACTTGCTCTCCGCCAGCTCAACTGATGCTTAAGAAAAAAAGTCCTTCAAGTGCTCAATTTTATACTCAAGCTATAATTATGACGTTATTAAGTTATTTGAAAACAATTTCTTAATATAAACTTCAAAACAACCTGTCAGGACACTATCATCCCAAGGGTTTTATTTTGGTTTTTTTATTGAAAAGAATGAATGAATTTACTATGAAGTTGAATATAGCGAAGATTTTACTCATCTTGTTCTGTTCTATTACGCTATTACCCGGAGAAAAGGCTATTTTCGAGGATAGCTGGCATAAGGAAATGTCGCCTCGTCCGAAAGTGATGGTCCAGGATACCCTGAAACCCAGGTATGGCAATTTTATTGAAGATAAGACCAAAAACACTATAGATCTGAAAGATCCTTCCATCGTAGAGCAGAAAGTGGAATATGATCCCCAATCCGGCATGTACATCATTACAGAAAAAATCGGTGATGATTATTTCAGGATGCCCAGTTATATGACCATGGAAGAATATCTCGCATGGAAAGCCAAACAACAGGAGAAATCTTATTTTGACAGGCTGGCCGGGGTAAAAAAAGATTCAGATGCTTTGGATAGCAGGGTAGATCCGGCTTCATTTGTAAAGGTAAAACAAGACCTGATCGAAAGGCTTTTTGGCGGCAACGAGATCACCATCAAACCTCAGGGAAGCATTGATCTGACCTTCGGTGGAGATTACCAGAAAAACCTCAATCCAGCCTATACCTTGAGACAACAGGAAACCTATGGATTCGACTTCGATATGAATATCAAAATGAACGTTGTCGGTAGCATCGGTGACAAACTGAAACTGGATTTCAATTACGATCCAAAAGCAACCTTCGATTTTGACAATCAGATCAAATTGAAGTATGACAGTGAAGAGTTCAACCAGGATGCCATCGTTAAAAAAATAGAAGCCGGAAATGTGAGTTTGCCTCTCCGTGGTTCACTTATTCAGGGTGGCCAGAGCTTATTTGGTATCAAGACTGAATTGCAATTCGGACACCTTCGCATTACGGCCATTGCTTCACAGCAAAAATCCAAGCAAAAAGGACTGACCATAGACAAAGGTTCAGTAAGACAGGAATACGAGATCAGACCCGATGAATATGATGAGAACAGACACTTTTTTCTGTCTCATTTCAACAAGGATGCGTTTGAAGGTGCGTTGAATGATCTTCCTCAGATCAAGAGTCCTTTTCGGATCTCAAGGATCGATGTATACGTGACCAATGACAGGAACGAAACACACGATCTTAGAAATATCTGCGCCATCGATATGTTGGGGGAAAATGATATTCATAATTATTCAAATCCGAATCCTGTTTTCGGACCTGAACCAATGCCAGGCCCCGAATTTTACGATCACACAGGTCAGTATGTGCTTGCAGATAACAGGATGAGTACAGTGTATGAAGCGCTGGCGAGAGACGAAGACACGCGTGAACAAATCAATACCGCAACCAGTTTGCAGACTATTTACGGACTTGAACCAACCAGGGATTTTGAGATTTTGAAAGCAAGGAAACTGAGTCCTTCAGAGTATTCCTATCATCCCGAACTTGGTTTTATCAGCCTCAATATCCGTCTGAGACCTGACCAGGTACTTGGTGTCGCCTATGAATATACGTATACCTATAACGGGGATGAACTCTATACAGTAGGTGAATTCAATGAACGATCTGACTCGACCAATAAAGTGCTCTACGTCAAAATGCTGAAAAGTAAAAATCAGCGGGTGGATTTGCCATCATGGAGGCTGATGATGAAAAACGTTTATTCGATCGGAGCTCCGGATGTCAACCCTGAAGACTTCAAGCTGGATATTTTCTTTGAGGATCTGGATGGTTCACTCAAGCGTTTTATCCCGGAAGAATCCATTAAGAAATACCCTTTGCTGACACTTTTTAATCTGGACAACCTCAGTTCCTCGAATGATCCGCAGCCTGACGGAATTTTTGACTATGTGCCGGGATTGACCATCATTCCTAAGACTGGTAGTGTTATTTTTCCGGTGCTTGAACCATTCGGCAAATCCCTGGATTCTCTTTTGACCAAAAATGGCATTTTAGCTGAAAAATATACATTTAATGAATTGTACGATACGACCATCACTGCAGCAAGAAGCTTCCTTGAAAAAAACAGATTCGTACTGAAAGGAGAATATAAATCAAGTGTTTCTTCTGAAATCTCTCTGGGAGCATGGAATATCCCGAGGGGTTCAGTTACAGTGACTGCAGGAGGCCGCAAACTTATAGAAGGGTCAGATTTTGATATAGATTACGGAACCGGACGGTTGAGAATACTCAATAAATCTCTGCTTGATTCAGGCAGGTCGATCAATGTATCTTTTGAGGACAATAGTCTGTATAGTTTTACCCAGCGGAACATGCTTGGCTTAAGGGCAGATTATGCCATTACTCCGAATATGAATATCGGGGCAACCTACATGAGGTTGTTTGAAAGACCTTTTACTGAGAAAGTCAATATGGGTGATGATCCGATCAACAACAGGATATTCGGACTCGATTATAATTATTCACAGGAAGTGGACTGGCTGACCAGGGCGTTGGATAAATTGCCTTTTTACAGCTCTAAAGTTCCGTCCAAAATCAGTTTCACAGCCGAAGTTGCAGGTCTTAAACCTGGTCACTCCAAAGCGATCAACGGTGGACAGGAAAGCGGTGGTGTAGTTTCCATCGATGACTTTGAGGGAACTGCCACACCGATCTATCTGGATATTGAAACCGAATGGGTATTGGCCAGTACGCCATTGCGTTTTAAAGAACACAACCGCACCAATGACCTGGCATACGGTGCCAACAGGGCATTGCTCAACTGGTATGTTTTTGACCGTTCAGCAAGAAGTGAAGCGGATCAGGAAGATCCATATACGAGGTTGATAGATCAGACGGAATTGTTCGACAGGGATATTCAGACGGGCTATCTGACAGATTTAAGGACATTTGATTTTTCTTTTTACCCGACAGAACGGGGACCTTACAATTTTGATCTCCCCGGTGGATATAGTGGCATTTCTGCAGGTCTCAGCTATGATGATAACGAGCAAAAACTGGTGTTGAATGATCCGGAAAAACGTTGGGGCGGAGCCATGAGATACATTGACAACAATGACTTTGAGGCATTGAACGTGGAATATATTGAGTTTTGGATGCTGAACCCTTTTATGAACCGCAGAAATGCGGATGAAAACCCGGATGAATTTGAAAGTGGTCAATTGGTTTTCAACCTGGGTAATGTTTCCGAAGATATTTTGAAAGATAACGTGCAATTTTATGAGAATGCGTTACCCAGACCAGGCGAAAGTGTACCGACAATCATTACGGCCTGGGGAAAAGTTCCGACGAGCAGTCCATTGACCGATGCTTTGGATCCCGATAAAACAAACAGAGAATTACAGGATGTGGGATTGGATGGTCTGACAGATGATGAAGAGAAAGCTCATTACAACGAGTGGCTCACAAACATTTATTCAGCATTTCAAAATGCCAGTCTGGAAATTGCCAACGACCCTTCCAATGACAACTGGCTTTATTTTGATGATGAAAGCCTCGGCAATGAAGATAATCTGCTCAACAGATACCAAAAATACAATAATCCTGAGGGTAATTTCCCCGATAATGAGGCAAACGAAAGACGCGGAAAGCAAAGACCGGACAAAGAAGACCTGGATGGCAATAAATCATTGGATCAGAATGAGTCATACTATGAATATGTTGTTAATATCACCAATGATAACGGGAAATTAGCCAGGGTTGAAGGAGATTTTATAACTGATGAAAAAACAATCATCAATAAAAATGGCATCGAAGAGATTTGGTATAGAGTTCAAATTCCTGTAAGTGAAGGTATTGCCTATGGAGGGATCCAGGGATACAGGTCAATTCAGTTTATTAGAACATTTTTTGCAGGATTTTCAAAACCAAAAACATTTCGTCTAGCCCAATTCAGTTTCGTAAGGAATCAATGGAGAAGAAAAGTTGTGGCTCAAGAGGGTTTTGAAGTGAACGCTACGTTTAAAGTGGATGATGTCGGATTGGAAGAGAATCAATCCAAGCTGCCTTTCAATTACAAATCGCCTCCCGGTATTGTCAGAGAAAGATTGTTTACCAATTATACCAATGTTCGGCAAGATGAGAAATCCATCGCTTTGAAAGCTACAGGAATAGGAGATTCAAGTGAGTTTTCGATTTACAAATTGTCCCAGTTGGATATCCGTAATTTTGAACATCTTCAGCTCTTTGTCCATGCAGAAAAACCAGTGGATTCACAATTTCCTGCTGATAACAAGGAAGTTTCCATTTATATCAAAATGGGTAAAGATTTTACCAACAACTATTATGAATATGAAGTGCCTTTGGTCTTGTCAGATCCTGATCTGGGTATAGCGGATGCCAATAATATTTGGAAATCAGAAAATTATATTGACCTGGTTCTCAAAAAGCTGACAGATTTAAAACTTGAAAGGAACAATTCCAATGTTCCTTTAACCCAATTGTATCAAAAGAATGATGAAGACAATGTCGCCAATCCAGAGGCTTTACTGAAGATCATAGGTAATCCGAGTCTTGGTTACATCAAAGGCGTTGAGATCGGATTGAGGAAGTACGATAAAAATAAAAACTTTGTAGACATTGAGGTTTGGGTCAATGAATTAAGGCTTAGCGGCCTCAATGAAAGTGGTGGTGTAGCCGGATTGGCCAGGATGGATATCCAGTTGGCTGACCTGGGCAATGTGACCATTGCGGGAAATTACAGTTCGATAGGTTATGGAGCATTGGACCAAAAACTTGCAGGCCGTAATATGGAGAATGTATACGAATATGATTTTTCTGGAAATATTGAAGTCGGGAAATTTTTCCCTTCCAAATATAATGTCAGACTACCGGTTTTTGCGCAATACGGAAAGTCTGTCAGTTCTCCAAAATATGATCCTTATGATCTGGATTTGACAGTGAGTGAGAAAATAGCTAGTATTACCAATCAGGATACGATCCAGGCGATCAAAGAAAGAGCACTGGATGTGGTAACCGTCAAGGCGATCAATATCACCAATGCACAGATCGGCGGGATTGGCGGTGGCGGGCAATCCGGCGGCGGAGCTCCTGCTAAACAAAAATCACCAAAACCTTGGGATCCTTCCAACGTTACCATCAGTTATGCTTATACCAACACGTTGGCAAATAATCCGATCATAAAAGAAGACGATAAAACAGACCAACGGCTGGGATTGAATTATGCATATTCAAGGAAAGGCGATTATATCAAGCCTTTCAAGAAAGTAAGTGATAAATATAAGTTTATAAAGGAAATTCATTTCAACCTGTTACCTAACAGTTTCTCATTCAATACTGAATTGAGGCGTTTCGAAAATTCGCGGTTGTTCAGGGAACCACTGGAGCCACAATATCTTTTTGAGGATAAACGGTTCAACTGGGATCGGAACTACACTTTGCAATGGAATTTGACCAAAGATCTCAGGCTTTCCTATAATGCACGCAATCAGGCGGTTATTGATGAAATCAAGAAGTATGGTGTGTTGGAAGAGTATCGCTCACCATCAGGTTTGGTTTTGGATAGTGATGCGGGCGCCAGAGATACCATGTGGAATAGTTTGAAGCAGTTCGGTAGGTCGCAGTTGTTCCAGCAAGGTGTCGATATCAGTTATAAGTTGCCGCTCAAATTCATTCCGTTCCTGAGTTTTATAGATATCACCGCGAAGTATAACGGTAGTTACAACTGGGCAGGAGCGGCTTTGAACCAGATCAGTCTGGGAAATGTCATCCAGAATCAGCAGCGTAGAACGCTCGATGCCAATATGAATTTTGCGGATCTGTATGGTAAATGGAAATACCTGGCAAAAATCGAGGGTAAAAGCACAAGCTCCCGTACCACTCCGCCAGTCAGACGTACCAAACCGGGGCAGACACCGGATGTTTCTGATAAGATCGGGAAAGGTCAGACCAAACCTGACACCAAAGAGAAAACTGACAGGCAGGTGACAATGATAGAAAAGATCCTTATCCGGCCATTGCTGAGTTTGCGCAGGGCGAAATTCAGTTATGACGAAAACCTTAGTACCATCGTTCCCGGCTTTATGAATTCACCGGAATTGGTTGGGTTGTCTGACAATTTCTCTTCACCTGGCTGGGATTTCGTTTTTGGCTGGCAGCCTGATATTGAAAAAGTAGAAGGCTTAGGTCAACAGAACAACTGGCTGACCCGGGCTGCTGAAAAAGGCTGGATTTCCGGTGACAGGTTCCTTAGCCAACAGGTGGTTCAGCGAAAACAGGTCAATATGAACGCTACACTGGATATTGAACCCTTTAAGGACTTCAAAATAAAAGTAGATTTCAAGAAGAGGCTGACGAACAATCACTCTGAGGAGTTCAAATATGTAGATGTGGGCAATGATCCGGGATTTCAGCAATTGGCATTGAAGGATGTGGGTTCATTTGAAATCAGCTATTTTTCAATGAATACCTTGTTCAATGACGATCACGATGAACTGTTTGAAAGATTTTCCGGTTACAGGAAAATAATATCCAACAGGCTGGCTGTCAGGGCAGGACAAGATCCAGGTGATCTCCATCCTGATAATCCTGAGTACAAAAAAGGTTTTGGAGACCAGAGTCAGCAGGTCATGATCCCGGCTTTTATGGCAGCTTATGTTGGCATTGATCCGCGGGAGGTCGATCTGGATTTCCAGGAGACCATTTCGGATATTAAATTTTTACCCAGACCCAGCTGGAGTCTTGATTATAAAGGTCTTTCCCAGTTGCCTCTATTTAAAAGTCTGTTCAGTTCTGTATCCATCAGACATGGTTATAATTCCATGCTGAATGTCAACACGTATTCCACGGACCTGAGATATAGCTATGAAGACAGATACAGCGCGATTGACCCGAATGAAAACAACTATTTTTCCAGGTTGATCATTCCGGATCTGGTTATTTCTGAAAACTTTGATCCGATCATCGGTATAGATATCAAGACAAAGAATAACATCGACATTCGTTTTAATTATAAAAAATCAAGGATGCTGATGCTTGGTTCAGTTTCATTGAATGAGACCAAAGCAACAGAATATGTGGCAGGATTTGCTTATAAAATTTCCAACGTGCAGTTTGGTAAAAAGAAAAATCAGCCTAAAAAATCAGAAGATCCGGCAGCTGTCGGCGCACCTGATGCCAAAAAACCACAAGCGCCGGGAGCAGGTAGCAGAGGCGTGCAAAGCTCAGCTAAAGACCTGAGTATCGGGTTTGATTTTTCTTACAGGGACAACATTACCTTGCAAAACTATCTCGATAATGGACGGAAGGCGGATCCGACAAGAGGAAATCTGACGATCAGATTCAGTCCGACTGTGGATTATGCGGTCACAGAAAATCTGGTATTGAGACTGTTTTTCAACTACAACAAAACCTCTCCGCACGTTCCGACCTCCTTCCCGATCACGCGGTATGACGGTGGATTGACAGTCCGGTTTATGCTGAATTAATGAATAGAAATCTGGTTTCCCGGGCCCGAAAGGGAAGGGAAACCAGACTTTTTTGTGCAGCATAATTGTGGAATCTAATATTCCGGCAGGCAGAAAGTTTTTATGAATTTAAAAAAGCGCTCAGCGTGTAAATGGTTCAGTTTACTCCCGAATGATCAATGTATGGGAAGGTTTTTCATACTTAAGGGTGTATATTCCGTTGAAATTGACCAGGGAATCCACAATTAATTGGCCATGTATAAAAAGACCCTATTGAAATCTACAGAAACAAACCTGAAAGCATTCAAACCAGGATCCAGTATCCGGAATAAGATCAACTTCACCCGATATATCCTACATCCGCAATACCGACAACTCCATAAGATTAAAAGAATGCTGGTTTTCCACTCTTGAGAGCGCTACCGGAAGAAGTCAAAGATGCTGACATTCAACTTCAGTATTCCGGTCACCCAGTTGGTCATTACCTACGGGGTTCAATACTGCGTTCACCCCGTTGGTATTTACCTACGGGGTTCATCGCTTGGTTTGCAACCACGACGAACGGTTAGCTGTTGTAGGGCGTTTTTATTCTTTTATTTTCACTTTGTCAATATTTTCAACTGGCAACCAATCGTCCATATTTCCATATTCTGACCTGTCAATATTAAATGCTTCAATTTCTTCAAAATTTTTTATAGTTATCAAAACCAAGTATCTCTTTCCTGCAAATCGTTTTTTAAGTCCTGTGTTTAGCTGCAATTGTTCTTGATTTTGCTCAACAATTTCAACAGATTGTTCTTTTGTTAATTTCTCCGAGTTAAAAACATTGTCAACAACGGCTTTTCCTTTTACAAGACCGTCTCCTTTATTTTCAATAAAATACAAAACATCTGATTTATTCACCCTGCCATAAGGCAATTTACGTCCCATAGCTCCACGAATAATCATTGTTTTTTGTCCGCTTTTCAAATTATCAAGTTCTTTCGCCTTGTAATCAAGATATACTACATTGTCCATAATGTTTACCTATTTTTTTATTCTCAGGATTTGAGGTTATAAATCATCAATTTTTTTCAAAACTTTATCTAACCTTTTTATTTGCGAATTTTTATCACACTCCGGTTTTCGTTTTTCAATTATACTTTGATAAATTGCTTTGTTTTGCGAGGTAATTGAAATTACAGATTTTTCCATATATTGAGGCAGTTGTTTAATCGGGCATTTCCATAATTGTTCTATCAATATCGGTTCTGATTTATCAATGTATGCTTTATATTTGTTCAACTTTGCTAATATTTCAACGCCGCAGTCAATTGTAATAACAGAGCCGTTTTCAATTGTTTTTGATAATAAATCTAATTTCGAAAAGACTTCTTTGTGTTTTAAATCTGTTATTGTCATTAAAGCAATCATTCCACCCCAAACAAGTCTATTGTTTTTATTTGTCAGCAAAGCAAGAAAGTCCGGATAATTTTCCGCAATCATTTTTGGTTTTATATAAGCTGTTTCATAAAGCACCTTAATACAGTCCGCTTGTATTTTTTTATCCTTATTTTTAAGATTTTCAACAAGTTCAATAATTGCTTCGTAATTTTCTGTTTCTGCGATTTCTTTTGCTAAGGCAATATTTGCTTCATTTCCTATTTGCCCAAGTGAAGATGATAATGTATTTATTACAGTCATAATATTTTCTTATGTTTCGGTTTCCTCAAATGCCCTACAACGGTCGCGCTATGATACGAGCCGACGATAGGAGGCTTGTTTTCATAGCGTATGTTTTACAGCGGTGTTGACCATCTTCCTTTTTCTTCCTGAAGCCTAAGCGGAAGCACGCTCATTCCATTCACTCTGCCCAACCTAAGCCCGGATAAAACTACTGATCTTTTTTTATTTCACCAAATACTTAAAAGCCGGGCTCCAATGCTGTAATAACTTGCTTATATCCCTAACAAAAAAATATCAAAAATCTATTTTCCCCTTCAAACATTAAGCATATACACCTATTTTGTCCTGATATGCCCAACGCAGCGCCTTCGTACCCTATACCAATCACCTGATCATCACCTTTATCACAAACTAACGCTTACCCCCATACCACCTTCCGGAAATAGTCCGGTAAACATACTGATTTTCCCTCAAAATCCCATAAAACCCCATCATTTTACTGCCTGACACCCAAATCATTTCAGAGATCGTAACCGATCCAAACCTGGCTCTACGTGTCACCCTGCCAACAGGCTTTCCAACAATCACTGCAGCTCGCTACACAAAGTATGTCCGGCAGGGTCACCTGCCTGAGATCATTGACCGATGTGGTCGGTGTCCTGCCAGGTCGTTATATTCTGTCGGGTATGTGCCCGGTCAAAGATTGTGAAAATGGGGATATCTCACCGCTGCCGGTTGGCCTGATGCATCCCGGACTTGTTCAGAGCCTGGTTGGATTTGTTCCGAATCGAGAAAATGTTGTTCCGAAGCAAGTTGATGTTGTTCCGATGCAAGTTGATGTTGTTCCGATGCAAGTTGATGTTGTTCCGATGCAAGTTGATGTTGTTCCGAAGCGAGTTGATGTTGTTCCGATGCAAGTTGATGTTGTTCCGAAGCGGGTTAATGTTGTTCCGGCGCGAGTTGAAAGAGTTCCAGGGCGATTTGAACTTGTTCCGGGGAGACAATTCAAAAAAATGGAAATCGAAATGATCGCTTATGGTATTTCATGTAATTTTCCTAAGGAAAATATAGAAATAGGCTCGGAACTATTGCAGAAATATTTGTCAACTTCACACAGCCTATACTTTAATAAAAAACGCTGAAATAACTGGTTCCAACCGGATTATAACTACTCTATTATCAGTAAGATGTGTTTCATATTTTGGTATTAATTGTCACTCAAATCATTTCATTCCTTACTCAAAAAAGCATCAATGATTGAATTGGTGAAATTCAAATTTATTATCAGATCTCGTTAATACTTAGTATAATTTCTACTAACTTCCCTGGAATCATATTTACTCCTCTATTAATTATAAATCTAATCTCAAAACGCACTTTTAAATGCCGTAAAATAAATCAAATTGAAATGTCAATAAATCCAGTTAGGTGTATTGTGAAGGCCAACAATCTTTTCAACATAGATAATTACTTCTTTTCCTGTTCCCGCTTTTTTATCCATTCCTGATATTCTCTTTCTCTGGCTTCTCTTTCTATTCTGAAATCATTGCAGTCTTTGATAGTCTCTACACCATCAACTTTTATACTAACCAGATCGTCGGCAATAATCTTATATTCTCGTTTTTTCTTACTTTCTTTTATAAGAGCAGGGATTGGTGCAGATGTAATTCGACTTGGATTTCTTGCAATCATTCCTGATGTATTTGACCATACCCATCCAGAATCTGTTTTAATATACTTATCATATCCTATGTGTAAAGGAGCTTCATAAATATATGAAATAATATTATCGGTATAGTAAGAATCAATTAGTTTTATTTTGAAAGATGATTTTGAAAATGTATCTAATATTTCGTTATTTAATTTTAAAACAAGTAAAAAACAACCATCATTCTTATCAATTATTGAATCTAATTTAATACTCTGACTAATTAAATGTATTGTTAGAAATAAAAAGACTAAAGAAAATAAATATCTTTTCATAATGTATAATTTAAGGTTTAATTTTGGCTTGAGGGGAAGTATCATTTAAATGGCCTACCCAATTTACATAAGATTTTTTTGCTTCTTTCTGATAAAATACTATACTCCCAAACCCGTCCAAAGCGGGAGTTTCCCAACTGTTCGCATCATTAGCAATAGCACTGCCGTAGGATGGATCGTAGTATTTATTGTTGTATTTCACTATTGCATGATTTTCAAATTCTGACCGAGGATCTATATTTCCTTGTCCTGAAGCTCCTGTTTGTTCTTCAACTTTTATAATCTTTCCATTAGCTAAAGTAAAATCAGATGGATTGCTATTTTCGTATTCATTCATTACAAAAGGTACTGTACTATTTAAATTCCATTTTTTTACAAAAAAATCAGATCTTGTACCAGTATATCCTTGCACATCTGGTGGAAGTTTTTTTACATTTGTTTCCTCATTTCCAAAAAATGATTTAATATCAGAATCCAACTTCGTTAAATCAGATGAACTCAAAACATACTCAGTATATGTAACAGTAGATATTGTAGAAGTTTTAATACCTTGTATTCTCAATACATCTTCATAAAATACTGCCCAACCGCCACAAGTACCGCTTAATGCTTGCAATAACCCGGATGTTTTCCAATAATATTCAGGTATTGTAGGATTACTTGTTGGAGCTCCCCAATATTTTATTGGACCAGCTCCATCGGCTCTATACACTTTATCATGATTATTAACAAACTTAAATCCATCATTGTATATAATATCTACGACATTATTTCCTGTGTTTTGTCCCTCTGCATTTTTACATCCTAAATGCAAAATTGTATGATAGGCTTTAGTCTCTTCACCATGTCCATCTATATCCCATCCATAAGCTGAAGGAATATAAGGTTCTTTGTATGTTACATACATTTGATTTTTACTAGTTCCCATATCAACCCAGTTTACATTGTCCGTTGAAAACTGCCATTTGATTTCAAAATCATCCCAGTAATCTACTGTATTATTTGTGAATTCAATATCTGCTTTTATTTCTTTATATGTCATTTTTCCACTCTCATGAGAACATTTTTGACTTGGAAATAATATTTGTCCACCAGTTATGTTAGGGCCTAATCCTCTGATATAACGATCAGAAATAGCAGATGTTTCAAATACTGCTTTTACTTTGGCTTTAGTTCCACTTACATAAGCTACCGGATACCTTGTTATCACATTGCCAACATTATCAACCACATATTGGGGAGCTTGATATTGTAATCCACCCACATCCCTCGTAATGGGTATATAATTTGAATTATTAGTCCCCGTAAAATTCACTTCTTTTAATTTCAAATCACTATCACCAACACATTGACATTGAGCATTTAATACATCATTGTATGTAGAAGGGTCGTCGTCATTACATGGACTCCTGACTTGTACCTTTTAGTGCGGTAAGCCCAAATCACGTAGATACTCCATCATTTTAGGAGATGGCTTCCCCTTGATCAAGATTTCTTTGTTTGTAATATGATTAAGCAATCTTCCGTCAGTTATTTTCTTGGACTCTGTAACAAATTTTTTAATTGACACACCTGTTTTTTATTCAATATGCTTTGATACTACAAGAGCCCTAAAACAGATTAAGATATGTAGTTTTATTGGTTCTTCCTTGAAATGGAAAACTGGTCTTGTCTGTAAATCGTGTTTGGATATTCTGAACGCCTGCTCAATTCTATAGAGCTCATGATATCTTTCAATGATTGTTTGATTACTGACTTTGGTTTCT
>DDTL01000050.1 GCA_002344345.1 Saprospiraceae bacterium UBA2365 | reverse complement strand
CATCAGATCATCAGATCATCAGATTGTTCCAACTGTCATATCCACTAATGATCATCTAAAAAACATAAACAGGGTATTTCGTAAGTTTTCTTACGGGATACCCTTTTTAATACAGGGTGACGAACGTAATATCCATGATCGTAAGGATCAGAACGCCGTTCAGCGGCTGTATTTTAATTAGTATCGCCTGACCATAAAGCCTTTGTTTAACCCGATGTTTTATAAACCCTGTTGCTTTATGAAGATCAATTCACAAGGAAAAAGTACGGTTTGCCGACTTTCACCCTTTATCGATACTGGCGGGGGAATCATTCCGAAATCACCCGCTTTCAATGATGGAAGTAGGAGTAATGAATAAATTTTTTGAAATGAAAAAAATCACATTATTAACAGCTATAGTATTTATATTTTCGTTATTCTTCTTAGCTTGTAATAAGGAAGATGAAAAGCTAACTAATCAAAATAAGGTAAATAAAGAAAGTAGTTTAAGTTTCGGGGAAATTTCCGATATTGTAGATAATTTTAACACGGATTATGCCAGCTTTAGTTCTGATAAAAGTTATCATCGATTTATCACCGGTTTCTATGGTTTATCTGAAACAGAGAAGGAACAAATTCTTGGAAAACTTCGATATGAACCCATTGATGCATTTTTGGATGGTCTTATGGAACAAATAGATAAAATGCAAACACGTGAGGAAGTTTTAAATTTTATCGATAAAAACTCCAGATATCTGAAGCTCGAAAGAAGGTCAGATGGCGAAGAATATGTAGAATTCAATAATTATTCTGAGCATCTCTCACATCCTTTTTTTAACAGGGATCAAATCATCAAGGTTGGAGAAGTATATCATAAATACGTGGATGATATTTGTGTCAAAGGAGATGATTTGACTCAGATACTCGGACTGGATACCAAAGAACAAGCTTTATCTGCCGGATTGGAGCATTTCGTAGCCACTAAAGAGAATAGTACGGTTGAGAGCTTTGATTATAGGTGGGGAGATTTAGGGGAAATCTATGAAGAGGAAGAGATATATAACCCTGCCTGGTGTGTAAATGACAGAAAGGTTGAGTTAAAATATGGTCTTCCACTTTCAACTTGGCAATCTTGGGATCCGGTTTTTGGAAATCTTACGCATGTCGCTGTTGCAAGATATGCTAGAGTTAGAGCTATTAGAAAAGGATATCCATGTATTTGGTATACCCACAAAGATGATATTACCTGGAATAATTTTTTGTTTAAATATGATTTTAAAGTAAACGGGGTAATTACTGAATATACTTGGTCAAAACCAAATATGTTTGAGCAAAACGTTTCAAATATTGAATTTGAACAATTAGCTTATACTTATATTGCCAACTGGGATTCAGTCGATGCCCAATGGACCAGAAAACGTACATCAGCAACAACCGCTGAAATGAATGGCATTTGGTTACACCTTGATGAATAATGAAATCATACCCGTATAAGTTTTGATTGAAATAATAAAATTTAATAACTGTTAAAAAAATCCAATTTCGCTTTCAGGCTATTTATTTTAGCCTGAAAGTTTTTTAAATATTTTGTGAAGTATAATAATTAAAAAATGAAAAAATGAAAAAAATCCTGATTATATCTTTTCTATTCTCCTTCAACCTCTTATTCTCCCAAGACAGTTATAAGGTCGAAATATCATCCGGTTATATCGTTGTGGATAAATTTCCCCATGAGTTCGATCGGAGAAATCTATATCTTTCAAATTTTATCCAATCTCAAATAACCCTATGGAAAGAGTTTGATTTTAGCCGCAAGTTTGATGCAAACATCGGTGGAGGATACACTCATTTTCGTGTGCTTGAAGATGGTTGGATCAATGAAAAAGATATTCATCTTCATTATATCCATGCAAGCATTAATATTAATCACCAACTATTTTTTAAGAATTTGTTTGTTACTGCTGGCTCCTCAATTTATCTAAAGACAAAAAAAGTTGATCAATTACGCTTTGCGAGACAATACTTTTCGAGTCTTGATCTGGGATTGAGCTTCAAATTTAAAAACAAATTCCGGATCACGCTTACATCCCCAATCTCCATCATTCCAATGTACTATGGTCGTGTTGCGAATATGGATAATTGGAATGAACGCTTTGTTTTTTGGGGAGAAACGACAGGTTTTAATATGGGACTCAGCTATACCTTTTTTCAGGGAAAGAAAAGCCCTAAACCAACATTATGATCATCAGGGAAATTACTGATGGTATTTTTTCCCAATTTCCAAATATTTCATTAATAAATAAAAACCTTGTATATGAAAAAAATATTGATCCTTCCTATATTATTAACATTCAACTTGTTATTCTCTCAGGACAGCTATAGAGCAGAAATTTCATCAGGATTTATTATGATGGATAAATTTCACCATGAATTTGACTCAAAGAATATTTTTCGTGCTGATTTTATACAAACCCAGATAACTATCTGGAAAGAATTCGACTTCAACCGCAGATTTAATGTGAATTTTGGAGGCGGTTATACTCATTTTTTTTTAGTTGACGAAAATTTCATCGGGGGACATGATGATCATCAACACTGTATTCATGCCCGTATGAATGTTAACCATCAATTGTTCTCAAAAAATTTGTTTTTAACTATGGGATCAACATTCTATTACAGGACAAAAGAAATTGATCAATTGGATTTTCCAAGGCAATACTTCTCTAATCTGGACCTTGGATTAAGCTATAAAATTAAAGATAACTTCCTGTTATCCATCACATCCCCAATATCAATCATTCCGATGTATTACACCCATTCAGTAAATACAGATGTAATTGAATTTCAACCATATGTTGTCTGGGGAGAAACCACCGGATTTAATCTGGGGCTCAGCTATTCGTTTT
Organism: Saprospiraceae bacterium UBA2365; assembly: GCA_002344345.1. GTDB lineage: Bacteria > Bacteroidota > Bacteroidia > Chitinophagales > Saprospiraceae > UBA2365. Next base: position 7,969 of record DDTL01000050.1, on the reverse strand, counting down.
ATCAACACAGGAAAAAATAACAAAACACGATCCTTTACCTTGTTCAGATTCCGGATGAATGTCCTCTGTGGTGATGAGTCGATGACTTTGAACAACAGAGGATGTTTTTTATTAATTTTACACACTTCTGCGGGATCCAAAGGCATGAATATCCTGTTTAAACCAGGAAAAGATCCGCGAACATCCGTCTGATCGGTGTTATCCGTGTTCAAAAAAGCATTCAATTGCTTGAATAATTCTCATATTCCAACCGGATATAGTTAAAATCTGAAAAAACTTAGTATTTTCTTTTGTATCATAAAATCCGGTTTGTATATTTACCCTCTGAAAATATACCCGATATGACTGGCACATCCTATATCTTCAGATTGTTCGATTGTTTGATTGTTTCAAATGCTGACATCCTCTTTCAGTATTCGATTGTTCCGGCAGCCATATCTACTCATGATCATCTAAAAAATATCAACAGGGTATTTCCCAGGTTCGCTTACGGGATACCCTTTTTAATACAAGGTGTCAGTAGCAAAATTTAATGATCTAATGGATCAGAAAGCCTTTTAATGGTTGTTTTTTAATAAGTATCGCCTGACCATAAAGCCTTTGTTTATCCCGATGTTTTTAAACCACGTAGCTTTATGAAGATCCATTCACAAGGAAAAAGTCCGGTTTGCCGGCTTTCACCCTTTATCGATACTGGCGGGGGAATCATTCCGAAATCACCCGCTTTCAATGATGGAAGTAGGAGTAATGCATTAATTTTATTATAATGAGACAAACAAAAATTCTTTTAGCGGTTATGACAATGTTAGTAACTTCATGTTTTTTTTATTCCTGTTCCAGGGAGGATGACAATTCATTAAATTCTCAACTTGCATTGAGGCAAAGCGAAGGATCAACTCAATTGGGTACTGAAGTTCGCTTTGAAAGGGACGATGTTGAGAATGAGGGAAAGATCATTCTCGGGAAGAAACGGAACAATCCATTTAAAATCTCCAATATTAATCGGGCAAAGACCATTGTTTATGGTTCTAGGAAACCAAATAAAGTTGCAAGCCATAAATATATCAAGTTAATACCTTCAACAATGGAACATCTTGACATCCTGGAGGATTGGGATACTTATGGCAAGGTTTCTTTATTTGATTTTCCCTTAGAGTATGAGATCGCAACAGAAGGAGAATCCTATATCGACCCATCCGTAAGTGACTATATTTATACCTACCAATATACGTCCATTCCGGTAGGTACACAAATTCCCAATGTACCATATGAGATTATTGATGAATTGTACATTGATAAATCTGATCCTTTACTGCTGGCGGAAAGCTTTTGGCTGACCGATAATGCAAGGGAGATCAACGAATATGTATTTGATGGCGGGCTTTCAACATCAAAAGTCGGCACATATGACGATGATGTAAAAGTAGCGCTTTCGATACCACCAGTTCCTGACGAGCCATGTCAGGATGGGTATGAATGGGTATTGGTTATTGATGATTCACAACCCGGATCAGTAGGAAGACCCATCTATATATGGGAATGTCGCCCGGTAACACCGCCTCCGCCACCTCCAACAAATGCTTGCGGATGCCCGATTCCTGACAACAATCGGAATCCTGCAGGTTGTGTCAGAGTTGATGGTGATTTTGGAATGGTACCAGTTGAAATCGCTTCAATCAAGGTAAAAGATTCCTGGTTTACAAGTGATAAGACTTATACGGACGAAAATGGTTGTTGGACAATTAATAAAAATTATTCCGGGCAAGTATGGATGTGGGTTCGGTTCAAGAATGAAAATGTAAAAGTAAGAGATGTCGGTTATTGGGGAAGTTTGAAAGCAGTCAGGGATTACGTTGGACGGTTTGATGCACCACCATATAATAATATATCTGTACAGTACGGTAGTGGAGCAGGAGATAATACATCACCTGCCAGAAGATATTGGGCAGCTGCACATACATTAAATACAGTAAACCAATACCGTATTGCTGCATCTGGTGATGGTGTGCCACTGCCCAGAACCGATCTCAACTGGACAAATGCTGCAGGTGATGGCGGAGCGGCTGCACCTATGTTGCAATGGAATCCTTTTAATTCATGGCCTGCTTTTTTGATAGTAAAGAATTTCCCTGTCATCTATTCTTTAACATTACCACATCTTCCAGATATTGTGAATCAGTATGGATTTGATCGCTTTGGAAACATTGAAACTTCAACAGTATTTACAGGTACTGGTTTTCACGAGCTTGGACATGCGACTCATCATAGTTTGGTTGGGGAAGGGTATTGGTTTAGTTACCGAACCCATATTATCAACAATGTAGGTTACGGCTCATTTGGAAATTTTGCATCGGGATCTGATCCGGGAAGAGTTGCTTTAGGGGAGGCAATCGGCAATTTTACTGGTGCTATTTATGGTGGCACTCAAGCTGGAGGTGAAAATATTGATTTCAATATTCCGTTCGACACTGATCCTGAAAACTTTATACCACGTGGTTTGATGTGGGATTTGAGGGATAACGTAGTTGACTTTGTTGTTGACCCAAATAATCCGGCAATTGGGGGTTCGGATAATATTTCCGGTTTTACATCCGAAATGATTTTCAATGGGCTGACTCCGAATGTAAATGATATCAGAAGCTATAGAGATAGGTTAAGAACACTACACCTCGGTGACACACCAAATAACGCTGCTGACTTTAACAACTTTGTTGATATTTACGATGTATTCAATTAATATAAGGATAGTTATTTAACTTTATGACATAATTCAATCATAAATTATTAAAGATGAAATATTCAATTCTTTTAATGTTATTTTTGATAATCTCCTGTTACGATAATGATGCGGATGAGTTTAAAAAAAATTGTCCGTATGAATTAGCTTATTCTGGTCATTATTTAAGAATCCCTATTACTGTTTCACCTCATAAATTGCAGTACAAGGTGGGAGATACAATTCAGATCAGCACAATTTTTTCTGACTCGATATATGATCTTGGAACAAGGCAAACTTTTAAGATAGAGGGATTTCCATTTAAGCCGACTGCTTTACTTTTTCGTGTTAAAAACGATAATGCCCATGATTCCGGTTTCAGAGTTAATGAACTTAAAATAGACAGTATATATAGACCTTATTTATGGTATTCAAACATTTATGCAGATGGATTTAACGGACGAACGATCTACGAAAATGAACAATATAAATTTGAAATTGAATTGATATTAAAAGAACCCGGAAGATATATTTTACTATTTTCAGACATATTTCAAGATTATAATGCTAGTGGCAATTCAGATTTAAATGCAGAGGCTAATGCAATCACATTTGAAGGGAAGTGTCCTACTTTGCCATACTATTTGTGCAGCATGATAGATAGTGGTGATGATAATTTGAAGCATTTCCAACAAGAGTTGATATATCTTGATGAAAAGGTGTATAGAGGAAAGTTAGCACATATTGGCAGCAATGCTTTGGATCCCTTATATCCAGGATCAATCGGATTGGAATTTTCAGGATTTTTTGGGTTTGAAGTCATTGAATGAAAAGGTAGGTTATGCTAATAATAGATAAGCTGGAATGCCACCCTATCGGGTTGGCACTCCGCTTATCATTGCCGAAATCCCTCATATCCATCACATCCCCTATATCCATCATTCCGATGTATTACATACATTCAGTAAATACAGATGTAATTGAATTTCAACCATATGTTGTCTGAGGAGAAACCACCGGTTTTAATCTTGGGTTCAGCTATACGTTTTATCAACACAGGAAAAAATAATAAAACTCGATCCTTTACCTTGTTCAGATTCCGGTTGAATGTCCTTTGTGGTGATGTGTCGATGACTTTGAACAACAGAGGATGTTTTTTATTAGTTTTTCACACTTCTGCGGGATCCAAAGGCATGAATATCCTGTTTAAACCAGGAAAAGATCCGCGAACATAAGTCTGATCTGTGTTATCCGTCTTCATAAATGCATCACACCTACACCAACAACCACATTTACCACATTTTTATGCCAAAATAACCCGGCCATATGCCATTACTTTGACTTGTCATGATATTTTTGCACTTTATTTCAAAATTGCATGCCAAATTGACCGGAAAATCATAATGGCAACAATATTGATAATGGTTTGCGTAAGCCTGAATGCTGCCTTTCGGGTTATTATGGAATTTGACCGTAAGTAACTGACTAATAAAACAACCGGGGTGAATCAAACCCGAAAGATCATTTGATGAAAACCTGGAAAAACTTTATGGATAGTGTGCAAAAAAAAGTGAATGCTATGAACAAGGAAATGGACAATCTGGAAAATTCAGAACAGGAACAGGTCGCAGAGGAAAGTAAAAAACTGAAAAAAGAGACCAACCGCAAAAAAACGGATAAAACAAAGGAGGAACTGGAAAAAACGCAGGCTGAACTGGCCGAACTGAAGGATAAATATCTGCGGCTTTTTGCGGAATTTGACAACTATAAACGCAGAACGGTCAAGGAAAAACTTGACATGATGAAAACCGCATCCCACGATGTGCTGGAAGCAATACTGCCTGTCCTGGATGACTTTGACCGGGCTAAAAAGATGGCAACCGGTGAGAATTCCAGTGAGGTTTTCCCTGAAGGGATTGCGCTGGTATACGATAAATTCTATTCGATTTTGAAATCAAAGGGACTTGAACCCATGGATTCCACCGGGTTGGTTTTTGACCCCGAAACCCATGAGGCGATCACTGAAATCCCCGCACCAACGGAAGAATTGAAAGGAAAAGTGGTTGATACGATAGAAAAAGGATACAAATTGCAGGATAAGATCATTCGCTATGCTAAGGTCATAGTCGGAAAATAAATAAAACAATGGCAAAAAGAGATTATTATGAAGTGTTGGGCGTCAGCAGAAATGCAGACAAGGATGAGTTGAAAAAAGCTTACCGGAAGCTTGCCATTCAATACCACCCGGACAAAAACCCCAATAACAAAGCCGCTGAAGAAAAATTCAAGGAAGCTGCAGAAGCTTACGAGGTGCTCAGCGACGCAGATAAGAGAGCGCGTTATGACCGGTTCGGACATGCAGGCGTTGAGCAGGGTGGCGGTGGCTTTCATGGCAGCGGTGGCATGACCATGGATGATATTTTCAGGCAGTTCGGGAACATTTTCGGAGATGGTGGCAGTCCGTTTGATGCATTCTTTGGAGGAGGAGGAGGCGGACAGGCTGGCGGCGCTGTTCAGAAAGGCTCCAACATCCGTATCAAGATCAACCTTGACCTGGAAGACATTGAAAAGGGAGTTTCCAAAAAAATTAAAGTTAAAAAACGAATCCGTTGCACCACATGCAACGGAACCGGTGCCAAAGACAGCAGTTCAGTTAAAACCTGTTCCAACTGCCAGGGTTCCGGTTATGTCCGCCAGATCAAAAACACTTTCCTCGGGCAAATGCAGACGACCGGCCCGTGCCCTGTTTGCCATGGAAAAGGCAAAACGATCACCGCACATTGCAATACCTGCCGTGGCGAAGGTACCACCATGGGTGAAGATACGATCGATATCGATATTCCGGCAGGCATGGAGGACGGCATGCAACTGTCCATGAGAGGTAAGGGCAACGCCGGACCCAACCAGGGACCTGCCGGTGACCTGCTGATCAGCATCGAGGTCAATCCGCACAAACATTTCACTCGTGACGGTCAAAACATCATTTATGACCTGTTTGTCAACTTCGCAGATGTCGCTTTGGGCAATTCTGTCAATGTTCCGACCCTCAATAGTGAAGTAAAGATCAAAATTCCGGCCGGTACACAATCCGGAAAGATCTTCCGCCTGAGCGGAAAAGGACTTCCTTCAGTCAACAGTTACGGCAAGGGAGACCAACTGATCTATGTCAACGTGTGGACGCCCAAAGAACTGACCAGCGAGGAAAAAGCGATCCTGGAAAAAATGAGACAATCGCCCAATTTCGTGCCAAAACCCGGGCAAAACCCCAAAGGATTCTTCGATCGGATGAAGGAGTATTTCAACGGTTGATTGCACCGGAGTATGGTGTTGACATAAGATTTTAGAACGATAATTCAGGAAAAATGAACTTATTAAAACTGTCCGCTGTGTTTTTTGTGCTGTTTTTGATGACTTCCTGCGGACCGAAAGTCATTTACAGGGAGAAAGTGGTACAAAACAACGGAGTGTGGCCTTACGGGGAAAGCATGCATTTTATCACGGAGATAGAAGATACTACCGGAATGTATGATCTCTTCATTTTGGTGGATCATTCGAAGGATTACCGTTTTGAAAACATATATTATACGCTCGAAGTGACTTATCCGGACGATGTGGTGATCAAAGACACGATGAGTATAGAATTGACGGACCGGGTCGGAAATTGGTCCGGCAAATGCAAAAAAGACCGTTGCGAATTGAATTATCCGCTGATTGAGCATTTCCGGTTCAAACAGGCCGGTAAGCACGAATTCACCCTCAATCAATTCACACGGGTAGATTCATTGGCAGGAATTTACGGGATTGGTTTGATGATCAGCGAAGCAGAGGAAAAGTAAGTCGCAGAGCAGGATGTTTGATTTGTCGTTGTCTGAAGTTTGCAACTTCAGACTTGTTTCTTTACAATCAATACCTACTCACATTTACCTTGCCTAACTAATTACCCTGAATATATACCATATCTCCTGCATTTCTAAAATTAATGACCTGTGTAGCATTGACCTCCTGTTCAGTCGTACCTGAATAAATCAGAAACGTGGATTTTATTCTTTCGGGATAGATTTTTTTGAATAGTTGTATGGTTTTGAGAAAACCTGAATGAAAAGTTTCTGATGATTTGATTTCTGCCGCATGCAAGTTTAGTCCTTCCGGGATAACCAGATCCAATTCATTTCCCGAACTATCCCGGAAAAAATAAAGTTGAGGGTTCATTCCGTGATTATTATGCGCTTTAATCAATTCATTTACAACCATGTTCTCAAATAAATTTCCCCTCAACGGATGGGAAGTAAGGTGGTCTTTGCTCCTTATTCCAAGTAAAAAACAGGCAATTCCTGTATCATAAAAATACAATTTTGGGGATTTGATCAGTCGCTTTGAAATGTTGTCAAACCATGGAGGCAATCTGAAAATAATAAATGATGCCTCAAGTATGGATAACCAGGAATCTATGGTATTCACCGAAACTCCGGTTTCATTGGCTATCTGACTTTGATTGAGTATAGAGCCAATCCTTCCTGCACAAAGTCTTATGAATTTGGTAAACAATGAAAGATCTTTTATCCTGATCAATTGTCTCAAATCCTTTTCGATATAGGTTTCAAAATAATAAGAATAGGTTCTTACAGGATCCAGGTCATTGGCATAAATTGCCGGATAAAAACCCCGGAATAAATAATCATCAGTGTCATATTCTTCCGGGAAAGAATTGATTTCCCCGATACTAAAGGGCAATAGTTTTAGGATTGCCGTACGCCCTGCCAGGGATTGACTGATGGATGAAAGCATGGAAAATTGATTGCTTCCGGTCAGAATAAACTGGGCCGGATCAGACCTTGAATCGACCATTCCCTGAATATAGGACAATAAATCCGGCGTTCTCTGAATTTCATCCAGAATGACACCTTCATTGTATTTAGAAAGAAAAGCTCTCGGGTCATTTGCCGCAAATTCCCTGTTGTCTGTTTCTTCCATCGAAACATATTTCATTTCAGGAAATACCTGCTTTACAAGGGTGGTCTTTCCGCTTTGCCTTGGACCAGTGATCGTGATCACCTTATATTTACGGGCCAAAGACCTTAATTCTGCGCTGATCTGTCTATCAATCAACATATTCTTTGCATATTTTAAGTTCAACTGCAAATATACAAACATTTAATACTTTTATTTATTGGTCTCGGACAAAGTTTAAAAAATAGAATTTTTTGTTCGAGATTCCTCACTTCGTTCGGACCTGTCCCGATCGAATAGGATGAG
>DDTL01000038.1 GCA_002344345.1 Saprospiraceae bacterium UBA2365 | reverse complement strand
TACGGGCAAGCTCTACGGGCAGGCTCCGATCAACAATTTTTGATTTAAGAAGTCCGATGCATTCATAATCATAAATCGTTAATATTTGTTCGACCCCGTTGGATAAGCATCCTACGTTGTTCGACCCCGTTGGATATATATCNNTATCCTACGGGGTAAATATTCAGTAAGGCTTTATTTCTCTAATCAAAATTTATAAAAGTTCTGCCACAAATCCACGAATTCAATTTTTAGGACACTAATGCCTGGCATTTTCTCATAACATCAAAATATTGGATATTTTTGCCAGGAATAAATCATAAAAACTCATCAAATGCGGAAAGCCATCATCGTTGGCGCCAGTTCAGGGATCGGAAAAGGACTTGCTTTACTTTTAGCGGAAAACGGGTATCAAATCGGGATCACCGGCCGAAGAGCTGAATTGTTGCAGGAATTGAAAAACCGTACACCTGACCAATTTCTGACCAAAACTTTTGACATAACAGATGGTGAAACCACCGTCGTCATGCTTGAGGAACTGGTGGCTGAACTCGGAGGACTTGATTTACTGATCATCAGCGCAGGCACAGGCGATATCAATCACCACCTGGATTTTGGTGTTGAAAAAAATACCATTGATACCAATGTGCTCGGATTTACCAGGATAGCAGACTGGGCATTCAATTATTTTGAAAAGCAAAGAAACGGGCATTTGGTGGCCATCAGTTCTATCGGAGGCCTTCGCGGGAGCGGTCAGGCGCCTGCATATAATGCTTCGAAAGCTTTTCAGATAAACTACCTGGAAGGTTTACGACAAAAAACACATCGGTTGAAAGCACCTGTGTTTATTACAGATATCAGACCCGGACTGATTGATACGGAAATGGCAAAAGGTGAAGGGTTATTTTGGGTCATGCCTGTTGAAAAAGCAGTTAAACAGATTTACCGGGCAATTATCAGAAAAAAGAAAATTATGTATGTTACCAGACGTTGGAAGATCATTGCCTTCATTCTGAAACGCTTACCGGTGATCATATATGATCGCATGTAAAAGTTTTGGCAATCTCATTGAATGCCTGATCCTCTGTTGGCTCAAGCATTCTAACCCGGACAAGCCGGAACCCAAGAGGAAGTTGATTTAAGAACCCCTATGGGGCAGGCCCATACGGGCAGGCTCATATGGGATTTACCCCGTTGGATAAGCATCCCACGGGGTTTGAACCCGTTGGATATATATCTACGGGGTAAATATTCAATACGGCTTTAGTTCAAGATCAAATTTCTTCTAATTCGTGCCAAAAAATATACGAATTCAATTTTTAAGACCCTATGTTTTTTGGGGGTAAGCCCCAAAAAAAGCCGCTTTGCGGGATGTTTGAACAAAAAAAATGGAATATCCAACAGCTGTAACGACAACATGTTGGTTAGTTTTAGCTCCTGAGCGCCAAAGAGCCTAAAAGGCTATCAGACTTAATATCTAAACACCTGAATAACTACGTTTAACCAACATCAGAAACGAACAACATGTTAATTAGTTGTGGTGCTTAGGCGCCCAATGAAGATCGAGATTTTGATCAGTAGCTGAAGTTATACCCGAAGTCTGATAACATGTGAAGTGATAATTCTAATTATTGCCTGGCTGGTAACTTCGATGAACGCCAGGCAGTTGTCCGACATATCATTGAGGTATCTGTTCCGTTAAAACTTCATTATCTGCATGGTCATAGTAGGTACAGGTCATTTTGTCCATACTGATTTCCCATTTTTTAATACCTGTCTCTGCACACATTCTGATAAAAGTGAGGTAGTCCGTTTCTCCTTTTTGATGAGCCAACAATGAGGCTTTAAATGTATCTGTTTGAAGACTCAATGCAATTGGTATGGGTTGGTACTTTGCAGGCAATAATACCGTATGGTCATTATCTCCGTGATAGTCAATATGGCCGTCTGACACATAAGCTTCGTAATGCGTAACGCCCATTGATCTGATCTCTCTGATATAAGCCGGAAAGTCCGCACCGGACTTTACTTTACTGTGAGCCTTCTTAATTTGTTCTGCTGTAAACATTTCTCTTTTTTAGTAGTTATTCATGTGGTTAGCTGATTAGTCTGTTAGCTTGTTGGTCTCTACTCTATCATTTCACAGATCCGGTCAGCAAATTCATTTGTTTTTTCCATGTCCGAAAGCAGCACCAGGGGATCAATCAAATCAAATTTTTCAATGATCATGGGTACGAACTTAGTCCTGACCACCCAGAGCTGAACAATACCGTCCTGTCCATGCAGTTTTCGAATACTTTCATACCAACCTTTCCCTTCAGCTTCCAACTTACCCACCTCGTCTATGATGATCAGTATTTTTCCGGTAAATGGCTGACTTAAGATCCGGTCGAAATGATCAATCGCAGTATAGTTGATCCGGTATTTCCCAATTTCAGGGATGTATCCTTCTTTAGCATTGCGCAAAAATTCCATCGTTTCTCCTGTAACAGCATCGGTCAAGTCATATCCTACAGTCTCAGTTCCGTCCATGATCCTGGGTGAATAAAAACCACGGAAAGTCACTTTCCTTTCCTTCAATGCTCCGATCAATTCTTTCAGGAAACTCGTTTTGCCGGATGCATAATCGCCTGTCAACAGGATGACCATATTTTTTGCCTGCAATTCATCAAACCGCTTTCCGGCAAGCCAGAGTAAACGGCGGATGACTTCGCCCGGTCTGGTAAAAAAAGTCTTTACTTCAGGCAAATACCGGATTACCATCGGTAGTGATTCAAAAGCCAGTTCAAGGGCCAGCGGGAGTTGACGGAAAGAGGTTCTGGCAAAAAAATGTCGAATTTTTGGATTGTACAACTCAGTTCCCAAAACGGTAAATCCAACGATCACAACAGCCGCCCTGAAATTCATTTTCAAACCGGTGATCAGTCCTTGCAGCCACCGGTCGGCTTGGTTGTTGAGTCCGGTGATCACAAAGGCTGTCAGCATCGTGATCAGTGCAAATCCTATCCAAAATGAGGGTTTGGACAATTGTCTCAAACCACGCTGATACCTCAAAACCCAAATCGTCACTACTGCCATTGTAGCCGGGATCCAGATAAACAACGGACTCATATTGATCAGAAACAGCATTAAAACCAACATGGTAAAATCATAAAAAAGCCAGGTGACAGAATAACGGAAATGTTGGTTTTGTTTTGGAAGAAAATCAAAACCATACTGTTCAGGTGTTCTGGCAGTTTCCATACTTTTAGCTTGCAGGCTTCTTCCAATTTTCATTCCGGTAAAAACGACCAGCAACCCGAATAATACATAGATGATCAACAAAATCAATACTGGCACCCAGGTCAGGTCGAAATCCGTATGGAGTAATCTGGCAGCAAAACTGATGAGTTCCGTATATATTTCAACGATGTCAAAACCATAGAAAATTATGAAATTGACGATTTTCTGGAACAAGATCCAGGACATGGCCAGGGAGGTACCTATGATGAACCCTAAAATATTTCTACCGAGCAACCTGACCGATATTTCAAGCAATAAGGATTCCATGAGAATGGCGATCATCGGACCGAAGATCACCGCACTCGGAGACATGGTCTTCATCAGCGCGCAGATCAGACCGCTGCGCCAGAACAATCCTTTGTCCTTCCATTGATAACTGGCAGCGATCAGCAGGATGAATCCGATGGCAGTGAGTATGTTACCATTGAATGGGATGCGCAGGTTGTGAAGAAAACTACCGAGGATGATCTCAGAGGCTGCCCAGGTCGCGCCTAAAATTGATGCCTTCAGCCAAACATCACTCAATTGTCTGGTTTTACTCATTTCTCAAAGTTATTTTTTCTGCACAATATTCAAAAAGATGAAAGCCGGCAGCACCCTGGCTGACTAATGGAAATAACAGTTCAGTTTTCGTTATTCGTGTCGCACCGATCATGTCAATATTGTTTTCAAAAAATAATTCAGGCGGAATACCGGCAGAAGGACCGATGAGAATGGATGTGGTCTGAGCGGGTATGTAGCTGAGCAATTCGTCAAAAGTATTGTTGACAAGCGTAAGTCCTGTTATGATGATGAGGTCAGATGTTGGAAGGATGTCGCGAAATTGACCGGCCGGAACAAAAAAGTTTTTGTGTTCCGGTTCAAAAGCGTCCTCACTGAATTCAAGGACACGCAAACGAGCCTGGAAACCTGAGATTTTCTTAATATAAGCACTAAATGCTCCAACCATGGTGATATTTGAATACTGGTTCAGGTCAAGCAGGTCAACAGGATCGGTTTTGCTCAAAAAAACATATTTATTTTTTGCCAGAGATCCATGAAAACTGGCATTAAGCGCTGCAATTTTCAAAGTCTGAACCAAGGCGTTATTTCCCTGATATTTAAAAAGGGATTCCATGTTTTGTCCAATGATTTTCAAAGGAGTAAAATCACCATAATCACGGTCTTTTTTGATTGGGTGATGGGAATTTCCTCCAATGTTAGTGCTGGCAACACCGTAATAACCATCAGACAATTTCACGGCAGTCAACAAAGCGCCTATCCTAATGTCTTCAATGGTCAGTTGGCCGAAATAGCCGAATGAATTATCCTGAATGCTTTTATAAACCCGGTCCGGGAACATATTATGATTTAAAGATATTCTGATGATGGCTAAGAATTATATTGAATTAGCCACAAACATTTTTATTGCAATAACGGCAAATATTTGTTTTTGACAAAGAAAGGATGTCCGGATTTTTGAAAATCATATATTGATAATGGAGTTCCCTATCGGATATCAGGTATAGATTTTGTGAAATGTTCCACAGTGCAGCTAATTCAAATAATTCAACTAATTCAACTAATTCATCAATATTTTAGTGTTTTAATGATTGGATTCACTCATATTATGGCAAGACTTTCAATAAATTTGATGTGGAATGAATGCCACACTGAATATTTACCCCGTAGGATGCTTATCCAACGGGGCAGGCTCATACGGGCAAGCCCGTATGGGGGTTCTTAAATCATTTTCCTCATTGGTTCCGGCTCGTCCAGGATAGGGATTTCAGGAACAAATCACATGAATTGCATGTCTCATAAAGCAGCCCGTTGCCAGTCAACCTCCGGCAACGGGTGCAAGTTGCAGAAACCCGCAACAAACTTCATGCTTCTTCTATTCCATGCTAAGGCTTTCACTCAAATCTTTTGCTATGCGGACCATTTCGATGAATTCAGCTCTGTAACCGCCATCATCCTCGCTTATTTTCATGGTTTTTGTAGCCATCTGGGCAAGTTCGAGTACGTTGTTCCACGAAGCATCCGCTTTAAATGCTGAATCTTTCAGCAACATTCCGAATGCTGCAACCGCCAGGGCAAATTGTGTGTCGGTTCCAGCTTCCTCAATTTTTAATACCTTAGGTGAAATTCTTTTTTCAATTTTACTGCTTTTCATTCCCTCAGGTTCCTTGTATCGCACTTTGAAAAGTGCCAGATCATTTGTATTCACCGATATTTGCTCCTGGTCCGGAGTCTGGAAAACCAGGTCATCTACTTTTCCGGTGTATAAGCTGTTGCCACCTGGAGGTACAATCTCATACAAAGCAGTGACGCTGTGACCAACCCCGACTTCACCGGCATCTTTTTGATCGTTGTTAAAATCTTCCTTTTCCAGCATCCTGTTTTCATAACCGATCAGGCGGTAAGCCTCTACGAAAACAGGATTGAATTCGATCTGCACCTTGACATCTTTTGCCAGGGTGAACATCGTACCCGTAAACTCTTCGATCAGCACTTTCCTCGCTTCTTTGATGTCATCGATATAAGCGTGATTGCCATTCCCTTTGTCAGCCAGGATCTGCATTTTATCGCTTTTGTAATTGCCCATTCCGAAACCCAGGACTGACAGGAAGATATTTTCCTTCCTTTTGGCAGTAATCATATCTTCCAGAGCACCATTTTCTGAAATACCGACGTTGAAATCCCCGTCAGTTGCCAGCACCACGCGGTTATTGCCACCTTTGATGAAATTTTCTTTTGCGATGGCGTAGGCCAGTTGGATACCTGCTCCACCTGCTGTTGAACCACCGGACTGGAGTTTTTCGAGTGCCCGGATGATTTCCTTTTTGTCGGAAACGGGGGTTGAAGGCAACACGCAACCGGCAGCACCTGCGTAAACAACGATCGCAACCCGATCAGTTTCCCTCAACTGATCCACCAATAACCTGAAAGAAGCGATGACCAAAGGAAGTTTATTAGGTTGGCCCATGCTGCCGGATACATCGATCAGAAAAACAATATTGGATGGCGGAAGTATGTTTTTGTCCAACATCCGGGTGTTCAACGCCAGATGCAGTATCTGGTGCGAAGTGTCCCATGGACAGGTGGTGAGCCGGGAGAACAATGCAAATGGTTCTTTCCCTGCAGGTCGTTGGTATGGATAGTCAAAGCAGTTGACCATTTCTTCAATTCTGACGGCATCTTTTGGAGGCAACTGACCGGCACTCAGAAAACGTCGGATGTTGGCATAGGATTCGCGGTCCACGTCGATGGAAAAAGTGGACAAAGCTTCCTCCATAACCGGAATGAACCTGTTTTCAGCCAAATGCTCATAAGATTCAGATTGAGTTGACCTGTAATCGGGATCAATACATTTTTTCTGATAAAAATTCCCGGAGTATAGATTTTTGTTTTTTTGTTCATTCCGGATACCTGCAACTTTGACGCCTGAAACAGTTTTGTCCATATCTATCAGAGGCACTTTGTATTCCGTAATGACCACCTCGTTCAGCATAACTTCATTCGCCGTTATCTCGATGTTCAGCACATTGGCGATGCCTTCCCTGACTTCATGATTCCGGACTTCCCAATCGAAACATCCGATATATCGGACCTTGACATGGTAAAAGCCTGGTTCGATCCGCTCAAATTTGTAATGTCCGTTCATGTCTGTCTGCGTACCGGTTATCATTGAATCATTTTGGTATAGCATGACGGTCGCGAAGAGTACCGGATCATTCGTGTCCTTATCTGTAACCTTTCCTTCGAGCGTGGTTTGGTTGGCAATGAAACCGCAGATCGACAATAAAATGCCTGTTGCCAACACTGCAAGTAATATGGCTTTTTTCATTTTTTCTGAATTTATTTTGTTAACGAATAAAAAACAAAACAATATTTTGTGAATATTATCTGATTTGTGCCAAATACCGGTTATCAGCAGTTAAAGTAGAACGAACGGAAAGTACTTGTTGTAGATAATGAAAGTGAATTTTGTGAGGATTTTTTTCTTTGTGGCCAAATAGGTTTTCTGAAAATTGAAATATGAGCCTACTCCGAAAAGTCCAATTTGTTGGTTTTCAATCGTTTTTTGCCCCAACCTACTGACGTCATTGATCAGCACAAGACTAAAGGGAAACAATTGAAAACCAACAATTTAAATGTCTCCTTTCAGGTATATGCTGACTGAAAACGTCAGTGCCTGTACTGACTGAAAACGTCAGTGGGGATTTAGGGGGCAAAGACTTTTCGGAGCAGACTCAAATATGTAGTATGAAAAGTATGCGTTTGGTAATTTGGATCAGAGAATTCAGGATCAAGGAGATGAAGCCTTTCTGTCAAAACTGAATTTTCATTCAAAAAAAAAATTAATGCTTACAGTGCTAACTTGTCCATCCGGGGAAAAGCTTTAAATTGATGTCTGAATAACTGATATTTATCATCGATAAATATTTGATTTGTCGCACTATAGGAATTACGTTTTAAAGTTAAACCCAAAAGAGGTAACATGATTATAGCGATATGGATAATCCGGAAAATCCTGCAGAGATCTATAGATGATCACAATTGTGATTCTAAAATTATTTTTCCCCAAGCAGATATGGAATCATAATACCACACTTTCAGGGTTTTTAAAAGGCAATTACAAATACGGGACTATCGTCATATCATCCCTGCGTGATTGAAGTTGAAATGCTTTTAAAAAATGATTTTAAACTATTTTTCATCCAATCAATATCAGGTTCCGGATCGGGAATATTAATGTAAATAGCTTGCTATTTCGACGTTTCACATCCTATAAGTAGTATGCAGGACTAAAGCGGACAAGACGGGAAAAAAATTATGGCTTGCAGTTCAGCACAACTGAAAATACACTGCCTTCACCTGGTTCGCTATCCACATAAATCCTGCCGCCCTGCGCTTCAATGAATTCTTTGCTGATGGCGAGTCCGAGTCCTGTTCCTTCTTTTTTTGTTCCCGGCACTGTAAAGTACCGGTCGAAAATCCTGTTCTTGTATTGAGCTTCAATGCCGGAGCCAAAGTCCTGCACAGATATTTTAACATGGTTTTCGAGATGGGTTGCGCTAATTTTTATTTTAGAGTGATCTGCAGAGTACCTTATAGCATTGGAAATCAGGTTGGTCATTACCCATGCAGTTTTTTCCTTGTCAACCATAACTTCAGGCAGATCGTCAGAAATTAATACTTCGAATTCAATACCTTTGTTGTTAGCAGATAATTTGTGTGTACTGATGGCGTAGGTCAGTATATCACCTGCTTGTGCGGGCATGATGTTCAATTGGATGTTGCCTGTTTCAGCCTGTGCCGAATTCAATAATTCAGAAATTATTTCCAGGAGTGTATTGGTATCTTCCTCACATCCTTTTATTAAATCAAGTTGTTCCGGGTTGAGCAATCCGGTTTTTTCGTTTTCGAGTAATTGCAGGCCGAATTTTATGGAAGTTATGGGCGTTTTAAGTTCATGTGAGATGGTAGCAATAAAATTAGTTTTTGCCTGATCCATTTCCATGTATTTAGTTATATTTTTTAAGACGATCACAAAACTGATCAGTTGTTTTTCATTTTCTGGTTGAAGGGTGTAAAATATTTCCTGGATTTCTTTTTCAAAATATAATTCTTTTCCCTGTTTTTCAATCTGGATCCTTGAAGAGGCACCTCCTCCATCGGATGCATTTACCAAATTATCTTCTCCTGCGATAAGCAATTGACTGATAAAATCATTTTCTGCTGCAAATTCAAGGATATTGATTCCGATCAGATCCTTTTCCAATAGTCCTGAAACTTTCAGAAATTCATCATTGACCAGCGTGACCTTTTTGTGGTTATCAAAGCAGATAATCGGGTAATGGATTTTATTAATCAATGTTTCGGTGATTTTTTTTTCAGCAAGAAGTTTGGCAATATTACTTTTATTGTAATCTTCGAGTTTGATTGCCATTTCATTGAATGACCTGGCCAGTTCATCCAATTCGTTGCTACCTTCAAGTTTAACTCTGTGATGGTAGTCATTTGCTGCAATTTTTTTAATGCTGAGTGTAAGTTCTTTAATAGGTTTGGTTATAATGCGAGGGAGTCTGAAAAGGACAACCAGGGCTGCAATGAAACAAAACATGCTGAGCAGTCCGAGGAGGATTATGGAATTGTTGGTTGTATTGGAAGCAATTTTATTTTTTGATTCGATCGCCTCCAGATTGACCTGGATGATCTCAAAAAGTGTTGATTGAAAGCGGGTATAATATAGTTTGTTTTTGGGGTTTTGTTTCAGTAAATTAAATTCCATGACAAGACTTTCTGTAATGCTGTCTTCTCCTATCTCGGTGATATTCTGTTTTTGTTTTTCCAGATTGGAGGCAATCGTTATCATTGAAGCACTGTCTTTTTCCATTTCCGAAAGTGCTTTGAGTATATTTTTCGCATATACCAGCGATTCTTTATTGTCTTTTAAGATATTTTCTGAAGCTTTTCCCAATAATTGAATTTGGTTGATTGAAAAAAAAGCCATAAAAATCAGCAGGATAAAAAGAGAACCAATGCCGAGATAAATTTTTGATTTAATGCTCATGAATCTAATTTTCTACAAAAGTACATCAAAGTTGATATGTGGATCCGGTATTTATGTTCAGACGATTTTGGGTTTAGTCCCTGCAAAAACAGATCTGAACAATACCAAAACAGGAATGATCTCCAATCTTCCTGCCCACATTTGTAAAATATAGGTTATTTCGAGACCAGGTGACATTCCGGGATGAGAAATACCGCAGGATAAGCCTACGGTGCCTTGTGCAGAAGCTGATTCAAACAAAGCATGTTTTAACTCAAACCCTTCTCCCATGGTATAATAAGAAATCAAAGTCCCGGTCATCAGCAATACTAAATAAAAAAACACGAAAGTTGCCACCAATGCTATATCCTTGTTCATCTCTTCGGGTAATAAGCGTTTGCCATTGAATTTAACTACTTTAACGGATCGGTCCGAAGAAAAGATATTATTGATCTGCCAAAACAAGCCTTTAAAGATCAATAATACCCTGATCATTTTAATTCCACCCACTGTAGAGCCATAGGCACCGCCAATCACCATTCCGATCAGTGAGATAAACAGGATGGATCCACTATCCCATTGATGGACATCAGTGGTTTGCCAACCCGTAGTGGTCAAAGCACTGACAAATTGGAAAGTACCGACTCTGAATGGTTCTGAGATATATCCGGTAGCCATCAGCATCATGGAAAGCACAATGCTTCCAGCGATTGTCAGAATAAGAATGGATCTGGTCTGAATATCCTTCCAGAAATAACTGAACTTTCTTTCCTGAATAACCCTGAAATAAAAAGTCAAAGACAATGCACCCAGGATCATTGGCACCAGATAAAGGGCTTCCATCCATACAGATTGATAACCTGCAATGCTGTCATCCAGCGTACTGAAACCTCCGGTAGACTGACCTGCCATCGCATGGTTGATAGAATCAAAAATATTTTCGGTAAAACTGTAATCAGGCAGAATGATCAGTGTGCCAACAACCAGAAAGACAAAACTGAAAACTGTTAGACCTATATATACTTTCCATATTGACCGGGCAGTTTCCAGAATGGTAGACTGTAATCGTTCGCCGGTTGATTCTGAACCGTACAAAAGGTAAGCTATCTTACCGCTCGATTGTTTCAGCAAAGCCAAAGTAAGGACCACAAATCCGGCGCCTCCCAGCAACTGTGTGTAATGGCGGTAGAATAACAATCCCTTTCCGATGGTGGGTTCATGTATTGCCATACTCAAACCCGTGGTCGTAAATCCGCTCATGCTGTCAAAAATGGCATGAAGCGGATTTTTGAAATACCATAAACTGGATCCAAAATCAGCTCCATCCGGAATAAATCTCATGGCAGCTTCTTCAGGTGTGATAAAAGCGATCAATGTATATGGTACAGCACCCATGACGACCACTGCAAACCAACCCAAAGCTGCTATGACCAAAGCATGATGACCGGAAATATCCTCGATCGACCGGATACCTTTATAAGATGTATATCCCAATCCAAGACTTATCATTCCCGATAGTAAGAAGCCCAGTGCTGAATAAACCTCAGTATAGATCAATGCAACCAACATCGGTACGATCATTGCATATCCCAGCACAATCAGCAATCCACCAATTTGCTTAAAGATCAATTTGATATGCGTTGTTTTTCTGTATAAATCTGCATTCATGGGTCTTTTTTATTTAAATATTGAACTGATCTTATGGATATTCTCGGGCAAAGTCAGCACTAAAGCACTGTCTCCGGCTTCAAGTTTGAAATTGCCCAGGGTGATAAAGCCTTTATTGTTTCTGACGACTCCAATAAAAATTGCGTTTTCCGGGATACTTAATTCTTTAATACTCTTGTGAATTAACCTCGATTTTTCATTGACGAAAAACTCGTGAATTTCTGCATTGATACCATACAAATGAGATAACTCGCTTCCCTTGTGTATTGTCTGAAAAATAAAGTTGGCTGCAGCAATTTTTTTATTCAAAAAGGTATCAATGCCGATTTTGTGCAGATAATCTACCAAACCCAGGTTGTCCACCATCGCTATGGTTTTTTTAACGCCGGCTTCTTTCGAGATCATACTGGTAAATATGTTGGTTTCGGAATTGCCGGTCACAGAAATGATCGCATCATACTGAGCGAGGTGTTCTTCGTTCAACAGGTGAATGTCTGTACCGTCACCATTTACAATCTGTACTTTAGGTATCAATTTAGCCAGGTAATTGCACCTGTCAGGATCCTTTTCAATGAGTTTTACATTATACAATTCACTTAATTTCATAGCGGTGTATTTGCCCGTACGACTACCGCCAATGATCATCACATTTTTAATCTGTATGGATTTTTTCCCTGCATATTCCAATACCTTTTCTTTTTTGTCAGGTGTGGACACAAAATATAGCTGGTCTCCTCTTTGCAAAACAGTTTTACCGTTTGGAATGATGGTTTCGCTTTTTCTATGAACCGCAACAACCATAAAGGAATTGTCAGGGATCATGGATGAAGTTTCTGAAATCGCCTTGTTTATTATGCCTGCATCTTCATCGAGGTTCACACCGAACAAACTCAATGCACCACCGCTAATGTCCATTGTTTCTGTGATGACAGGCGTTTTTAAAACTTTTTTTATCTCTCGTGCTGCCAGTGATTCCGGAGAGATCAGATCATCAATTCCAAGATCTTTTAAATCCAGAATGGATCTGCTTTTAAGGTATTCCATATTGCTTATCCTGGCAATCGTAAATTTTGCTCCCAGTTTTTTGCCTATGATACAAGTAGTGAGATTGGCAGCCTCGTTGGAAGTGACAGAAATCAGCAGATCAGCTTTGGTTATTCCCGCATCCATCAAGGTGGTATAACTCGTCGAATCTCCTGTAACAGTGGCAATGCCCAGCTCTTTTTCAACCAACCTGAGCTTCTCTTTTTCAGCATCGATCATGACAATGTCACGGTATTTTGGTTCCAGCAGCTGAGCGAGATAATATCCCACTTCACCGCTGCCTGCAATAATTATTTTCATGTTTTTTAATATTATATTGTTAAAACTTCCTGTATGATGGGAATTTTGAAAAGTTATTTCAATTAATATCCGTACAAAATCGTCAGGAGCTGACTTAAAAGGTTGATCCTGATTTTCAGTTTTCAAGGATTGTTTTCAGATAAATACTCCGGAGCTGTTCGGGCATCATCTCAAGATTTTTTTTAAGTGAAAGCGGATTCTCTTCACATGCAAGTTTCAGCAAAAACTCATTTTCAATGGCATTCCTTTCATATAATGTACTTTTCGAATATAGCAGATGGATGATTTTGAAAGGCTCCCTTTTTTGTTCATCATCTTCAGCCATCAACTTTAGCGTGTATCTGGCCAATTGATTGAGTGTACTGTAATCTGTCGAGGCGCCGGGTTTTTTGATCTGATCAAATGCTGCCGGAAACCATTGTGTCAATGTTTTTTGGATTCTTGTTTCCATAATGAAGTTTTACAGGTACATAAATATAAACAGGGTATCCAAATAATAGTCCGGATTTATTTTTTGCGGATAACTGAATGATATTCAGTTAATCGTAAGTGAAGCAATTTAATAACGGATTATAAACCCTATCAAATTGACAGGGTCAATCATAGCGAAATGAAAGGGTAAGCTTAGTCTAAGTGGTAAGTTGAAAGTTTTCTGTAAAGGGTTGTCAGAGCAATACCAAGCAATTCAGCAGCCTTGGTTTTATTTCCGTTGGTGTAATTGAGCACTTTCCGGATATGATTTTTTTCTGTAACAGACAAATCGAAAGGAGAAATCTTTTCATCTATACTATTTGAAAAATGAGACTTTTGTATATCAGCAGGTAAAAGATCAACCGTTATTTCATTTCCAGGAGCAAGAATGACACATCTTTCCATAATGTTTTTCAGTTCCCTTATATTACCTTTCCAGTCATGCTGATTTAAACATTGAATACAATCGGCGGAGATCCGATTTATTTTTTTATTGATTTTGGTAGAGAAAACCTGCATAAAATGGATTGCCAAAGGTTCAATATCAACAACCCTTTCTCTCAATGAAGGCAATTTGATCTGAAAAACAGAGATCCTGTAAAACAGATCTTCCCTGAAATTACCATCCCCAACTTCTTTAAGCAAATCTCTGTTGGTTGCCGTGATTAAACGGACATCCACTTTTGTCAATTTACTGTCTCCTACTTTATAAAATTCACCTGTTTCAATCACCCTCAATAGTTTTGATTGAAGGTCATGTGCGAGTTCTCCAATTTCATCCAGGAAAATTGTTCCGTTGTTGGCTTCTTCAAACAGGCCTTTGTGATCTTTGGTGGCACCGCTGAAGGCGCCAGCTTTATGGCCGAACAGTTCGCTTTCCAAAAGGTCTTTACTGAAAGCAGCGCAATTGATGGCAACAAAATTTTTATTTTTTCGGGTACTTTCCTGATGAATGGATTGGGCAAACACTTCTTTTCCGGTTCCGGTCTCACCTGTAATCAATACGGTAGTATCAATGACTGCCACTTTTTTTGCCAGTTCAATGGCATTTTGAATCGCTTTGGATTTTCCTAAAACATTATCAAAGGCATACTTATGCAAAAGTTGTTTTTCCAAATGATGTACCCGCTTGGCCAAATCTGCTTTTTCGATGGCACGAAACAATAGCGGTATGATTTTATTATTGTCATCCCCTTTGGTGATGTAATCAAAAGCACCGTTTTTGATCGCCTTTACACTGTCCGGTATATTGCCATACGCGGTGAGCAGGATTATTTCAGTCAGTGGATATTTGGTTTTTAATTGTGCTGAAAGTTCAACACCGTTGCCATCAGGTAGTTTTACATCACATAAAACAACATCAATGTCCAGTTTTTCCATTTTTGCAATGGCTGACTTGCAGTCTCCTGCCTGGAAAACCTCAAAACCTTCGTAGCTGATGATCTTAGTTAACAAATTCCTCAGCTTTTCTTCGTCATCTATGATCAGTACTTTTTTCAAAAAATGGCGCTTTTAGATTATTGAAATACTACAAAATTACTGTATTTATTCTTTATCCAACTTAAAAAATTGAGCTTTGTGTGTTGCAGTTTAGCAACATTACATCATAGATAATGAAGTGATTTATTATAATCGAATTTAAGAATCTCACCATACCAATACTTCATTATCTTATGTCTCGTATACAACATATGCAATCCAAAAATCATATATTTGAATCAGTTTGGATACTGATCTTTATTTTTTACTTTTAAAATATACTCCCATACACCAATCCCGAGATCGTGGCCATGATGATCACGAGAGAAACATAAACCACCGTTTTTTGGGTACCGAGCACACCCCGGATCACAAGCATATTGGGCAGAGACAGAGAAGGGCCTGCCAGAAGCAAAGCCAATGCCGGACCTTTTCCCATACCAGAAGCGATCAATCCCTGCAAAATAGGTACCTCTGTCAGGGTGGCAAAGTACATAAAAGCGCCGACTACGGAGGCAAAGAAATTAGAGAAAAAAGAATTGCCACCTACCAGCCATTGTATCCATTCATTGGGTATAATGCCTGGAATAGTCTGACCATCATGGGTGGATCCAAGCAGAAATCCCGCTGTCACGACACCTAATGCCAATAAGGGTAAAATCTGCTTGGCGAAACCCCAGGACGAAATCGTCCATTCCTTGTTTTCATCTTCATTTTTATCCAATAAGGTAATGACGCTTAAAGACGCAATACCCGTCAGCATAGGCACCAGTGTAGCAAGTTTTGCATTGTCGATCAGGCTGGAAGAGATGAATCCGGATGCAGCAGTTACTGCCACAGCTATTAAAACCCAAACCCATTTGATTTTCAGTATTTTAATTAATGAATAAGCCAGCAACAATGATAAAAATCCGGTGAAATACCATTTGTATGCCCATATATAATACCATACACTGGCTGTGTCATCTTTTGCAGGGCTTCCCCAGTTGGCAAACACCAGGATCAGTACCAGAGTAAAGAAGTGGAATGAAGTCTGCCACATGGGTCTCTTTTCCGGAGGCAACTGAATGTTCATTTGTTCTTCCTTTTTGATCTTCTCTTCCTTTCTGTATATGATTGACATGATCAGACCGATGATCACGCTGAATGCAACCGCCCCAATGGTTCTTGCAATGCCCATTTCAAGGCCCAAAATTCGTGCTGTAAGAATGATGGCCAATATATTGATGGCAGGTCCGGAATATAAAAAAGCTATGGCGGGGCCTAAACCTGCTCCACGCTTATGAATACTGGAGAATAAGGGAAGTATGGTGCAACTGCATACTGCAAGGATGGTACCGGAAACGGCAGCAACCGAATATGCCAGCCACTTTTTGGCATTTGCACCGAAATAGCGCAATACCGATCCCTGACTCACAAAAACCGAAATGACCCCTGCAATGAAAAAAGCGGGCAATAAACACAATATTACATGCTCCCGGGCATACCATTTTACCAGGTCCAGGGTGGCATCGATCGCCGTATTGAACCGGGCACTTTCGATCGGCAGGAAAAATGCTGCGCTAAAAATGACCGCTATCCAGATCAGGGTTCTGATCTCTTTTTTGAATTCCATAAAAGTTTATTTATCATTCACTTGCAGTTGAATGAGTTTTAAATTAAAGCGTTTTACCTAAAGATAGAAAATGTATATATAATAAAACCCTACCAGAATGAAAATGGCCGCTACCACTCTCCGAAACCATAATTCAAATATTTTCAGCGAATTGTAAAGTTTTCCGACGCCTGATAAAGTAAATGCGATCAGGTAAGCAAAAATGATGACCGGAAAGCCGGTAGCTATGGCAAAAACCAAGGGTAATATCAACCCTGAAGGGCTGGCAATGGACATGGGAATCAACATGCCGAAATACAAAACGCCACTATAGGGACAAAATGCCAGGGCAAACACGATGCCCATCAGAAATGCGCTGATCCCGCTACCATGCTTTTCACTGTTTTGAAATCTATCTGTGATGTTGCCTAACCCGGGAAATTTAATTTTGATGATATCCAGCATGAGTATACCGATGACGACCAGCAGAGGGCCGAGTATTTTTTCACCATTGCCCTGGAAAAAGGAAGCGACATGAAATTTACTTGCACCAAAGAACAGGACGACACCCAGTACAACATAGGAAAACGCTCTGCCCAAAGTGTATAACAGCCCGTTTATGAATACTTTTCGCTTATTCTCAATGTTTTTACCGATATAGGCAATAGCCGTTATGTTGGTTGCCAGCGGACATGGACTGATGGCCGTCATCAATCCAAGGATGAAAGCAGATAATATTGGGAAATTACTGCCATCTAAAATATTTTGCAAAAACTCCATAAAGTTTCTTTTTTATGTGATCAATTGGAAATCAACGACTATATCAAAAAAGTTGATGCGGCAATAAGGATAAACAGTCTTTCCGAACATTTCATCTATTTTGTCTTACAACTTAATTTAAATCAACAGCTAAAAATCCATCAGAACTTACGGGTAAATTTCATAAAAAATGAGCATTTAGCTTACATCAGGGTTTTTAGGCTGCACAGAGATACACAGAGTTAGGCACAGAGTTTCACAGAGGTATTCTTATGAGTTGAAGTTGTTTATTGACTATTCAGGTGTTTTTCAATGAGTTTTTTGATTTCCTCTTTCGATGGAACCCGCCCACTGATCAGCACCTTTTCATCCAATACCAAACCCGGAGTAGCCAGGATACCGTAATTCATGATCTGGACGATATCTTCCACCTTGTTGATTTCAGCATCGTAACTGTTTTCCCGGACAACTTCATGGGTCAGTTTTTCCAGTGTTTTACATTTGGCACACCCGGTACCAAGAATTTTAAAATTCATAATCAGGGATCTTTATTAGTTATTTTTTAAAATTTTTAATCTCCTTTTTCAATCCGTTTTTATATACATCCGGCTTGGTCTTCACATTCATAAAGGCAAATTCAGTCAAATCCTTTTTGGATTTTGTTGCCGGGTTGTAAAGAAAAACCGCAGTTCCGGTAGCTTCGAATTCTTCGGCAATTTTTGAGTTCTTTTTTTCATCTACATTGATCAGTCTGAAAGTGATATCAGGGTAGGATTTTATGACTTCCCTTGTCAATTTTTCAATCAGATTGCACGTCATACAACGATGTTCGGTATGGAACTGAATAAGCTCAATGGTTGGATTCGTATTTTTAACCTTACTCTTCTGGGTAGTCTGAGTAAAAGCTATCCCTGCAGACAGTACCACTACCAGTGTGGACATCATTAAATTAAAAAGCGTTTTTTCCATAATTTGAAAATTGATATTAGATAATTTTATAATCAGATAATTTGGAAATTTGAAAATTGAGTTTATTTATAAGCCTTTTTCCCAATAATTCTAATACATATTAATAAAAATACAATTTATAACACAATAAAAAATAATATTAAAGTATTTGATTATTGCGTTTTTATTGTGCATTATTTGTTAAAACCAAAAAAACAGCCAGCCACGAATGCACGAATGCTAAATGCCACGAATGCACGAATGCTAAATGCCACGAATGCACGAATGATTTTTTTTAATACTCAAATCGGTTCCTGATTATCAAAAAAACTTATTCATCTATGCATTCATTCGTGCATTCGTGTATTTATTCGTGCATTCGTGGCAATTTTTAATTTTCATGGCAAATTCAAAATTTGAACATTAGATAATCAGATAATTTGAAAATGAGATAATTTGAAAATTTGAAAATGAGATAATTTGGAAATTAAATATTTGAAAATATTATTTGGTATTTTTTTTTGCGGAGGAAATTATTTTTGAAAGAATTAAAAGGAGTTCATTGCAATCAATCTGCAGGGTACGGGAATCCGGATAATTTTCAGCTGCCTGACACAATTCAAGCCAATATGCAGTTTCATCTGCTTCCTTTGCTGCTAATTTTAATTTGTGCACAAAGTCAGCTTTACTTTCAGCATTTTGTGCTTCCTTCACATTGGCACCGATCGAAGTGCCTGCCCGCATGAGTTGTCTGGCAATGATTATTTTCTTTTGACTTTCAAGCAACTCACAAAAATGGATGATCTTCAAAGCAAAGTCAAATGACTTTTTCACAATGATATTGTCTTTATCATTCCTCATTTATATAATTCAGCTCGTTTACTTTTCTATCCATTTGGTCCATTTCCAAATTGGCCAATTTCCAAATTTCCAAATTAATCCATCACCCACCACATTTCCAACCCGATTTTCAGGCTGGTTTCATGGTATTTCTCCTTCATGATCTCGGTACCGTCCCAGGCTTTCGGGTCGGTGTATCTGACCGGAAAACGGGCTTCTGCTCCCGGAACATAGGGGCATGCTTCGTCCGCTTGATCGCATGTCATAATGGCTGCGAAACTCTGTTGAGGATTGAATCCATCACTGAATGTTTTTGAAAAACAAATAACAGGCGGTTCATTTTCGTCAAATTTTATTGCGTAGACAGGGTTTTCCGTTTTAGCCAGTTCCATGATATGAAAACCCTGAGCCTTTAAAGTTTGAACCACAGCAGGAAATAATGCCGTGGCTTCAGTTCCTCCACTGTAGCAAAAAAGATTTTGCTTCTCAAAATGGTGAGCCATCGTCTGTGCCCATATCTGCGCCAAATGACTCCTCCGTGAATTATGCGTACAGATAAAATTGAGACGTACAGGCTCATTCAAGGAAGATTTTTGGCGGATGTAATCCTTCAAAGGCTGCAAAACGATCTTTCGCTCTGCCGGAATATTTTTTTCATCAAAGTGCCGGATCAGATGTATTATCGATTCATTCATTTAGGGTAAAATTTTGTTTTGAGATATAAACTGGCCCTGACCAGTAAGATCAATACCGGAACCTCCACCAAGGGACCGATCACGCCAACAAAAGCCTGTGCGGAATGGATACCAAAAACAGCTATGGCCACGGCTATCGCCAGTTCAAAATTATTGCCGGTAGCGGTAAAAGAGATCGCCGCGTTTTTATCATAAGGTACCTTCATCGATTTGTTAATGAAAAAACTCACAAAAAACATCAGCAGAAAATAGACTACCAAAGGAATCGCAACCCTCAAAACATCCATGGGCAATTCGAGGATCTTGTCGCCTTTCAGGCTGAACATCAGCACGATGGTAAAAAGCAATGCATATAAGGTGATGGGAGAGATCACCGGGACGAACTTCCTGTTGTACCACGAAACGCCTTTGGCTTTGACCAAAAATCTTCTGGACAGAAAACCAGCAATAAATGGAATACCCAGGTAAATGAAGACGCTTTTAGCTACTTCACTCATTGGAACTTCTATATTGAAATTGGAAAATCCCAGTTTTCCGGGCAAAACATTGATGAATAACCAGGCGTAAAAACTATAGGTAA
The DNA here is from genome assembly GCA_002344345.1 of Saprospiraceae bacterium UBA2365. Lineage (GTDB taxonomy): Bacteria > Bacteroidota > Bacteroidia > Chitinophagales > Saprospiraceae > UBA2365. The sequence continues at coordinate 20,167 of DDTL01000038.1, read as the reverse complement.
ATACCTGGAATACACTATTCAATGCCACGAGCAAAGCACCATATTCGCGGTTGCCGTGTGCCAGATCGTTCCAGACGATCACCATGGCGATACAGCGGGCCAGTCCGATCAGGATCAATCCGGTCATATAATCAGGCTGATCTCTCAGAAAAATGATGGCCAGCACAAACATCAGCACTGGTCCGACTATCCAGTTCAAAAAGAGCGAAAGACTCATGGCCTTTTTATCCTGAAAAGCCTTAGGCAACAGTGCATAATCCACTTTGGCCAACGGAGGATACATCATCAGGATCAGGCCAATAGCCAATGGGATGTTGGTCGCTCCAACAGATAAACTGTCAAAAACCTGCTTGATGACCGGGAAAAAATAACCCAGCGCAACACCGAGTGCCATGGCCAGAAAAATCCAAAGAGTCAAAAAACGATCCAGAAATTTCAGTTTTACCTGCATGGTCTTTGTTTAAAATGATGCAAAAACAATATTGTTCGCAATAATACGAACTATATTTTAGTTCGCAAAATTACGAACTGTTTTTCATCTGCATTTTTCAACCAAAGCAGGTGGTGTCAATAGCTTGTCAAAAAGTGATTTGGCGATTTGCCAGTTTTCCTGATTGATGCAATATTTTATGGTTGGCGGGGTGAAATTGCCCTGGATGAGTCCTGCATTCTTCAGCTCCTTGAGGTGTTGTGAAAGGGTTGATTTGGCTATAGGTAATTCTTCGGCCATGTCACCGTGGTAACAACAGGATTGCGCATTGAGCAGCTGGAGAATGGCAATCCGGACAGGATGCCCCATGGCTTTGGCAAAGCGGGCAATCTGTTCCTGTTCTTTTGTGAAATATTCAGAATATGCCATTGGTTTTAATACTTTTCATGGCAAATCTACGATTTCGCATCGATCTGCAAAGGTTTTGTATCTTACTTTTCAATAAACACAGGCCCGAGTTGAGCTCTGAAGCTGGCATCCGTCAGCTGCGTTTTTTCCTTTGTTTTCCAGTTCATCAGGGTTATATGATATTGTGATTCAGACACATCACTGCTGTTGAAGACGATCCATTGGCCATCCGGGCTCCAGTCGTGCCATCCTTCCGATTCGGGATTGTCGATCAGCTTCCAATGTTTTTTCCCATCAGGTGTCACTGCAAAAATGCTGTGTCGCCCATCCTGTTTAGACACATATGAAATAAAGTTTTCTGTTGGATGCCAGCGTGCAGAACCTGCACGGTAACCATATTCCTTTGCAGAAGGATTATCTTCAGGATAATGGGTTAATTGTTTCATTTCATCACTTTCCAAATCCATGAGGAAAAGTTCTTCATGGCTGCTTTTGTCCCTTTTATTTTTCTGGTAACTAAAAACGACTTTTTTACCATCCGGTGAAAAACATGGATCGCGGTACAAAGCAGCGGTATCATCAGTCATCTGCTGATATATACCGGTATTGGTATTGATCAGAAAAAACTGATACCGCAGAACTTTTCCGATCCTGCCGGTGACGATCATTTCTTCACCATCATTCCGGCTGCTCATCCAGCTGTCTTCCAGCCTGATATCACTAACTCTTCTGATATTTTCACCCCTGGAATCCATTTCATACAGAAAAAAACATCTGTAACACGTATCCCGGTCGCTGATGAAAAATAACCGGTCTTTGAAGGCATAATACGTCCAGGCTACATCATCATTTCTGGTGATGTTTCTCTTGCCCGAACCATCCATTTCCATATGGATGATCTCCCAGTCATCCCTGGTGGTATCAGGTATCTGAATATTGTAGGCAATGCTCAAACGTTGACCAGAATGGATCATTTCTTCCTGTGCACGCGCGATCAGGCCAAAAAAGATCAATGTAAAAAGTATGATTTGTGTTTTAGTCATATACTGTTAATTTTTGGAAAACAAGATGAAAACAGGAAAAAAAATCCCTGTTTTCATCTTACAGGCTCAAAATAATTCACTTTTTGTGGGTCCTGTGATATGAGTCAGTGATCCATTGCGTTAATTGCGCATCGAAAGCCTCCATATCCTTCAAAACCACCATATGGGAAATCCTTGGCATGGGTCCGGTCAACCTGGATTTTTGCAACCGGTCAGTATATGGTTCTTCTCCCAGATCCAGCCCAAGCCTGATTTCACCGGGTTTGACATTGATGGCCACAAATTCCCTTTTTGCAGTGAAGGAAACATAAGTCTTTTTTGGAATAAGCTGAATGCCTTCAAATGAAGACATTATCCTTGCAGAAATGCTTTCGAAAAGAGGGCGGATCTCCTTACACTTTACAAACTGTTGATCCAGCAAGGCATTTTCGTTTATATAAACGGGTTGGCCGTTATTCATAAAAATACCGGCAACGAATTGTGCCTGCATGTGGTTAAGACCCTGCTCTTTTTTCAACCATTCAAGGATATCATTCCTTTTATCGATGCCGGATGCTCCGACGATTTTCAACCATTCTTCCAGGCTTTTTCCTGTAAGTTCTCGTGCGTTTGTGATAAATTCCTGCTCTAATTCTCCTGATGTCTTTGCCATAACATAGTTTTTATCTCCAGACCCCAAGAATGAAACCGATCAGAGTAAAATAAATGGTGATATAACCGCCATTTATGAGCATATATTTCCAGGAACGCTGTTCATAAAGTCCGATGATGGCAAAAATAAGCGCAGAAAACCCAAATCCGGCTAAAAATCCTGCAGTTGCGCCCCAGATTGCATCGGTTTTATCATCACCAAGGAAAAAAGCAAGGTTATAACTGATGATCAGAGACAGCACCAGCGTTATACCATAGGTTTTTATTGGGTTGAACTTCTGCTTGACTGTTTCCTCTGTAAAATTGTTTTCCTTCATCCATGCTTTGTAAAACAACATCGGTGAATACCAGATGGCACCGACTACCAGATTGGCAATTGCACTCACGATGACTGCCCAATGATTGATGTAAAATTGATCCATAATTGAAAATTTAATTTTAAGTAATTGTTGTTAAAAAAAAGTTTTATGCAAAAGAATCGGGTAAAAGTCAGATAGTATTGGAAAAAATTTACCTAACCTACTGCGATATAATTGGAAAATTCGCTTTGCTGTCTGAGAAACTGCGACGGAGTAAATCCGGAAAAGTCCTTAAAGTCATTTATGAAATGTGCCTGATCATAGTAACCACTTTCATACGCGATCTGTGTCCAGCGGGCAGTTCTGTTGGTTTCTATTTCCTTCAAAGCTTTCTGGAAACGCATGATCTTAAGAAAAGATTTGGGTGTAAGACCAACATGTTCTCTGAAAATTTTTATCAAATGTTTTTGAGAATAACCCACTTTGTCTGAAAGATACTGCATGGAAAGTTGATGTGGATGATTCATGATCAGATCCACGGAGAAATCAACGAAAGGATTTGCAGCTGGTTTTTTAGAAAAAATGTTCAAAAAAAACTGTTCTGCAAATATAAATTTCTGTTCGATCGCTGGTATTTCAAGCAATTTTTCTCTGAGATTCAGCACTTCCTGCGTCATTACCAATTCGCCACCTACCACACAATCTGTGAGTTCATTCATAGGCATTTCCACAAAAGGATAAGCTTTACCAATTTTAAAATTGATGATGAACATTTCGCTGTCCCTGCCGGATGGAATGGTAATAAACTTTTCCCGGATCCCGGAAAACCAAACGTTGCGACACGATTGAATTTCCTTAAGTGTTTGATTGTCATAAATATATTTAGGATGGTCTGTCAGATCAAACACAATATAGGTGTAGCCATCCGGCAAAAATCTGTCCACAGTATGTTCAGGATTATAACCTTTGAAATAAACCAAAGACTCCACAAACTGACCGAGCGGAAAAGTTGGTATATATGTTTTATAGATCAATTATTCTTCGCTTTAATAAATCTTTAATGTAAAAATATGCAATTCCATTAAACGACAAAATGTAATAACCATATTTGCAGTAAATAGTTCAGATTTTTAGTTGTTTGCTGGAATGTGAAATTTTTGCAATATTAACAAATACATTTGAAGAGCTGATTGAATGTGAAGCTGACTGATCGTTTAACCGGAGAATAATGTATGAAGTACCAAAAATTCAATCCATGCAATCTCTTACCTTGCGAATGCCTGGATCTCATCGATTTTTCCTTGCCGGAATGCTTCCAAAACAATTTCCCAATCGCCTCTTCTGTTGAAAAACAAACTTGCATAGTTTCGCTGGATCTGGGAACCATTGAATAAATAATACTTAATACGTTCCATGCCTTCCTTCGTTTCGACATTGCTCAGTGCAAAATTTATAAATCTGGTCATGACCAGGATGGATTCGGAGGACAAATGATCCAGAATAAAATCAACATCAACTATACTGCCATTCCTGGCTTTATCCACCAAAATTTTTAACCGCCCTGTGTAGTCGCCTTTCTCCATCAAATGCTCATATGAGGCATTAAAAATACAATTTTCAATGAAAAACTGTAATTGTTAAGCTCAACAGTCTTTTAGTCTTAAGAGTCTATTAGCTACTATTTATACCAAGCGGTAAAACCTTTGTTACCAGCACAAATCAGCTGTCTATTCATCAAGGTACTCGCTCAATTCCAAGAGACTTACAGGCTAAAAGGCAAATAAGCTAATCACCTGAATAACCAATTGTGAACAGACAATTCAATAAAACATGATTAGTCTTTAGACTTATGAAGAAGTCTGAAAACTCCTTTATCCCGGAACTGCCGGAACTTCAATCATGAGATTTCCGGTACTGTGAGTGAATGTGAGATTGAGGAAAACGGTGCATTCAACTCCAGATTGCAATTCAATGTGAGGCAATTCTGTAAGGTGTATAATATCAGACAGTTCCCTGTGCAATGATGCCATAAAGCGCTCTTCTATATTGATTTTCAAGCTGATAGCAACATCTGAAAACATGTGGAAGTCATCGATGTAGCCATTTTGATTGATGATGTTTTCTATCTGATAGATAGTTGAATGACGTTCTGCGTCTCCATATCCTTTCCAGTAAAAATGTTTCCTGCCGGAAGGGAATACTTTAAAGGTGCTTCCCATGTTTTTGAAATTTGATCCATTATATATAACGTATATTCAAATCTCAAAATTCAGTTTTGAACCAGTTTGTAGTATGAATATCCTTTTTCCACAAATGACTCAAATGATAACAGTTTGAAATGCGGGACAGGCGGGCAATGAAATCAATGGTTCAGAAGTTTTTCCACAGATTTGCACAAATTGAACACAGTCCCGAACATAAATGTCGTGATTTAAAATTACTCAGATCAGGAAGGGATTGTCTTTATCGTTTTGGGAAAGGATACTTTATCATTCCTCTTCGTCATGCGATATATGCTCAGTCATTTGCTCAAAATGACGTCTGATCTTTACTGCCAATGCCGGGCCTACTACCATCCCAATGTCTTCTTCTCCGGCCATCATGATCCGCTCTGCTGATTTAAAATGAGAAAGCAATCTGGCGGTTGTTTTAGCTCCAACACCCGGAATGGCAGAAATCACCGTTTGTAAACCGGCATTGGAACGCTTAAGGCGATGGAAAGTGATGGCAAAACGGTGTGCCTCGTTCCGTATCTGCTGAATCAATTTCAGCGATTCAGATTTTTTATTGATATGCAATGGAATGGGATCTTCAGGGAAATAGATCTCTTCCAGCCGTTTGGCAATGCCGACTACCTTCAGTTTGTTTTCAATACCCAGTTTGCGGATACTTTTCATGGCTGCGCTGAGTTGGCCTTTTCCACCATCGATGACAACCAATTGTGGCAAAGGCTGATTTTCATTCAGCATTCTGTTGTAACGCCTGAACACGATCTCTTCCATAGAAGCAAAGTCATTCGGTCCTTCCACTGTTTTGACATTGAAGTGTCTGTAGTCATTTTTACTTGGTTTTGCCTGTCGGAATACCACGCAACTCGCCACCGGATGGCTACCCTGGAAATTGGAGTTGTCGAAGCACTCGATGTGAAAAGGCACTTCTTCCATATGCAGATCTGTCTGAAGAGTTCGCAATATCCTTTCTGCCGGAGTCTGGGATTTTACTTTGCTCGCTTCAGTTTTTTTGGACTGCAATAAATAATACCGGACATTTTTAACTGACATATCAAGCAACTGCATTTTATCACCGATCTTAGGCACCGTCACACGGATATCAGGATCTTCCAGTGTCAGTTTGAACGGCACAATGATCTCCGGCGCAATGCTGTTGTATTTTTCCCGCAATTTGCTGATGGCATATCGCAGGATATCCTTTTTGTCATCAGTCAGGTTTTTGGTGATCTCGGCTGTTTCAGACTGGATCAAGGAACCCTGAACGACCTTCATAAAATTCACAAAGGCCGTTTTCTCGTCCGTTTCTATGGAAAAAACATCCAGATCTTCCGTTTTGGAACTTAAAACAGTAGATTTTGCCTGGTAATGGTCGAAAGCTTCCAGTTTTTCCTTCCATTCCTGTGCCTGCTCAAAGGCAAGGTTTTCTGCGTGTTGATGCATTTGCTCAGCAATATAGTCCTTTACATTTTTAAAATGACCTCGCAGAATATTTTTAATCTGAAGTATCTTCTCTTCGTAATTTTCTACGGCTTCCAGGCCGGCACAAGGCCCCTCACAGTTTTTAATATGGTATTCCAGGCACACCTTGAATTTGCCTGACTCGATGTTGCTTTCGGATAGGTTGAGTTTGCAATTGCGCAAGGGGAACAATCTCTTGATCAGGTCAATGAGGATATTTGCGCGGTGTTTGGAAGTGTAGGGCCCGAAATAAACCGAACCGTCACGGATGACCTTTCGGGCGAATTCCACCCTGGGAAAAGGCTCTTTTCGGATGCGGATGTAAACATAAGTCTTGCCGTCCTTGAGCATGACATTATAGCGCGGCTGATGTTTTTTGATCAGGGTGCTTTCCAGCAAAAGCGCATCGTGTTCAGTATGTACAACAGTAAATTCAATACTATCGGCATTTTTGACGAGCAGTTTGGTTTTGTGGGAGTCAATGGTTTTGTTGAAGTAAGAGCTGAGGCGTTTTTTCAGGTTTTTTGCCTTGCCCACATAAAGTATTTGCCTTTCAGAACCCAGGAATTTATATATACCTGGCTCCTCTGGAATACCCGGCAAAACATCCTTCCTGAAATGATCCTGAGTCATAAACTTCAAATATTTTTCTCAAAAGTAATGATTGTGCGGGCAAAATTGGATTTTTATTTCTAATTTGATAATTTGGAAATGAGACAATTTGAAAATCAGATCATTCGAAAATTTGAAGATCAGATCATTAGATAATCAGATCATTTTTAAAACGAACTTGCCTAAATTGTCTATATCATGCTGTTCCCGCAAATCTCTCAGATTAGCGCAGAATTTAACTTCCTGATCAGAAAACAGATCTGCGAAAATCTGCGGGATCTGCGGGAAATTCCTTGTAATAATTTGGAAATTTGAAAATTCGAGTCACGACGATGAATGTCATGATCTGCGAGATTTGAAAATTCGAGGATTAATGTATTCGGAGATCATAAAAAGTCTATAAATCCATGATCATTTTACCCGGATAAAAACTCTACAACTTTTTACAGATCGATCAAATGTATTATTGTATTCGTTACTATTTTTTCGGAGCTGTCATTCCGGCCTTGAGCCGGAATCCCGTTACCTTCATTTTTCCGGTCCCGCAAATCTCCCAGATCAGCGCACAATTTAGCTTCCTGATCAGAAAACAGATCTGCGAAAATCTGCGGGATCTGCGGGAAATTCCTTGTAACAATTTGAAAATTCGAGTCACGACGATGAATGTCATGATCTGCGAGATTTGAAAATTCGAGGATTAATGTATTCGGAGATCATAAAAAGTCTATAAATCCATGATCATTTTACTCGGATAAAAACTCTACAACTTTTTACAGATCGATCAAATGTTTAATTGCATTCGTTTCTATTTTTTCGGAGCTGTCATTCCGGCCTTGAGCCGGAATCCCGTTACCTTCATTTTTTCGTTCCCGCAGATCTCGCAGATCAGCGCACAATTTAGCTTCCTGATCAGAAAACAGATCTGCGAAAATCTGCGGGATCTGCGGGAAATTCCTTGTAACAATTTGAAAATTCGAGTCACGACGATGAATGTCATGATCTGCGAGATTTGATAATTCGAGGATTAATGTATTCGGAGATCATAAAAAGTCTATAAATCGATGATTATTTTACCCGGATAAAAACTTTACAACTTTTTACAGATCGATCAAATGTTTAATTGTATTCGTTTCTATTTTTTCGGAGCTGTCATTCCGGCCTTGAGCCGGAATCCCGTACCCTTCATTGAGGTCAGGGAAAGTAAAAGCTAAAACCTTGTTTTTTTTGTTCCCGCAGATCTCGCAGTTCAGCGCAGATTGAATTGAAAATCAGGAAAAAAATCAACAATGACCATATGTATAATCTTTTTCAAACTGCGCAAATTTTCAAATTTTCAAATTTTCAAATCAGATCATCTGATCATTGGATCATCAGACCATCAAAAAACTCATATTTGTTTTTTCCTGATAAATTTTGCCCAAAAAGAATGTAAAAATTTTATTTTGCAAGGATAACTCCCTACCTTTGTAGCCTTATTAAATTTCGGATCTATTCAAGCAATGCAAAAATCAATTTTTCCGATTATTCTTAGCCTTTTGTTTTACAGTAATTTCCTCTTTTCTAGTGATGGAGGTGATGTTAAAACTGTTAGTGAACCAGCAGGTACACATGAAGATCATGGCCATAACGGAGGACATGAAACTAAGGCTTTCGACCCAAAAAATGTTGCTTTTCATCACATCAGCAACCAAAATATTTATAGTATCGGAGACTGGGCAATACCTTTGCCTTGTTTTTTATACGCTCCAGAAACCGGTTGGTCCGTTTTCATGTCATCCAAATTCGGGATAGGCCATCACGGAAACGGGCATTATGCCTGGGACGGTTATGCGTTGATGGAAGGATCTGTTTTCAGAATTAATGATCCTGACTTTCCCAGGGGAAAACAAGAGTTGGATGAGGTAAAATATGAGACAGAACTTGTAAACGGCAAGGAGAAAGAAATCGGATACGCTGTTTTCGGGGGGCAAAAATATAAAATGGATCCAAGAACTACCTTTGATGGTGGATTGATAGGCGGAGGCATTACCTCTTTCTATGATTTTTCCATTTCCAAAAACGTGGTTTTTATGTTTTTGGTGGTGATATTGTTGTTGTGGATGTTCATCAACATCGCCAAAGCATATAAACGCCGTGAAGGACAGGCGCCAAAGGGCATTCAATCACTTTTTGAAGTGATTATTTTATTTATCAGAGATGAAGTGGCAAAGCCCTTTATCGGAGAAAAATACAAAAGATATTTACCCTATTTGCTCACTATTTTCTTCTTTATCCTTGGTTTGAACCTGCTGGGACAAATTCCGTTTTTTGGTTCCGCAAACGTAACCGGCAACCTAACCATCACACTCATGCTGGCAATTATCAGCGCATTGGTGGTGAATCTGACAGCCAACCGCAATTACTGGATGCATGTGCTATGGATGCCCGGCGTTCCATGGTGGCTCAAAGCCCTGATTTTAACCCCGGTAGAAGTACTTGGCCTGGTGATCAAACCTTTTACATTGATGCTGCGGCTTTTTGCCAACATCACTGCCGGTCATATTGTGATCGTCATTTTTGTTGGCCTCATCTTTATCTTTGGCAAATCAGGTGAGAGTGTACCTGGTTCCATTATGGGTATTGCCATTTCCATACCCATGTCATTGTTTATGTCAGCGCTGGAATTGCTGGTGGCATTTATCCAGGCATTCGTATTTACCTTACTGACAGCTTCTTATATCGGCGCTGCGGTTGAGGAACATCATCATTGATTATTTAATTTTATTAATAATATTTATTATGGTAGGATCTATAACATCAATTGGATTAGGAATGATAGTGATTGCCGCTGCATTTGGTATTGGTTGGATCGGAAGCAAAGCGATGGAATCCATCGCCCGTCAACCTCAGGCAGCCGGTGATATCAGAGCTAACATGATCCTTATGGCAGCGTTTATCGAAGGAGCAGCATTGATCGCTCTCATCTTCGCAGCGTTTGTACTCTAATGAAACAGACGTCCGGCAACAGTTGGTTGCCGGACGACTTTTTTCCTTAACATCAAAGTAAAATTAAGTATGATTTTTTTAGCAGATTTTAGCGTGATCAAACCGGAACCGGGATTGTTTATCTGGGCGGTGGTCATCTTTGTAATATTTTGGTATTTAATTATCAAATTCGCTTTCAGGCCGATAGTCAATGCATTGGAAGACAGAGAAGGAAAGATCCAGGAAGCATTGGACAAAGCAAAAAAAACCAATGAGGAGATGGAACGCCTTCAGGCTGACAATGAAAAACTTCTTGCTCAGGCCAGAGAAGAACGCAGCAAAATACTCAACGAAGCTAAGGGCGTCAGCGATAAAATAATCCAGGAAGCTAAAGACAAAGCCAAGCAGGAAGCAGCTGAGATCGTCGAAAAGGCTATGGTAGAAATCAATGCACAAAAGACTCAGGCTTTGAGTGAAGTCAAAAATGTGGTTGGCAATATCGCCCTTGAAATCGCAGAGAAAGTGGTTAAAAAAGAATTGTCCAAAGATCAGGGTCAGCAGGAATATGTGAAGTCTCTGATCGACGAGTTCAACATGAATTAATCCTTTATCAACAAGCATTATGTCCGTTTCGAAAATTGCAAAAAGGTATGCCAAGTCCTTCATTGACTTTGGCTCAGAACATAGGAAGTTGCCGGCATTGATGGAAGATGTCGAAGGGATTCTTCAATTGGCAAAAAACAAGGACTTCAAACTTTTATTGAGGAGTCCCATCGTCAAATCTGAAATAAAATCCCAAACGATCAATGCATTGCTTGAAGGAAAAATTCAGCCTGAAACCATGAATTTCCTGCAGTTGACTTTACAGAAAGGCAGGGAAAACATACTGCCTGAGATCATGGAAGCAATCGTAACCAAATATCAGGCTTTACAAAATATTACAAAAGTCGTGATCACTTCAGCTGTAGAGCTTTCAGATCAGGAATTGGAAAAAATTTCTGCCAATCTCAATAAACTTAAGATCACCGGCGATAATGTGGCTTTTGTTAAAAAAGTGGACCCTACCATCATCGGAGGATTCATACTGGAGATCGGAGACAAATTGTACGATGCCAGCGTCACTTCAAAGTTGAAAGTCATAAAAACAGAATTGAATCAAAATTGATCATCATTTTATAAAGCGAAAAGAACAGGTATATGTTTAATGTAAAACCCGATGAAATATCATCCATCATAAAAAATCAACTCACTGGTCTGAGTACTGCTGCATCCCTTGAAGAGATTGGTTCAGTGCTGCAGGTAGGTGATGGAATAGCCAGAGTATATGGCCTGACCAAGGTTCAGGCTGGTGAATTGGTGGAGTTTGAAAATGGCACCCAGGCGGTAGTATTAAACCTTGAAGAAGACAATGTCGGGGTGGTTTTATTAGGCCCCGGTGATGATATCAAGGAAGGTTCAACCGTAAAAAGAACCGGAAAAATATCATCCATCGATGTTGGCGAAGGTTTTCTGGGCCGTGTTATCGATCCGTTGGGTCAGCCGTTGGATGGGAAAGGACCTATCACCGGTAAAAAATACCAGATGCCTATCGAAAGAAAAGCTCCTGGTGTTATATTCAGAAGACCTGTACATGAAGCGCTCCAGACAGGTATCAAGGCGATCGACAGTATGATCCCTATAGGCAGAGGTCAACGTGAGCTTATCATCGGTGACAGGCAAACTGGTAAAACAGCCATCGCCGTGGATACCATCCTCAATCAAAGGGAAAACTGGGAAAAAGGCAAGCCTGTATTTTGTATTTACGTGGCTTCAGGTCAAAAAGGTTCTACCGTAGCCAGGGTGATGAAAGCGCTTGAAGACGGCGGTGCGATGCCTTACACCGTGATCGTACTGGCAACGGCTTCTGACCCGGCTCCACTCCAGTTCTTCGCTCCTTTTGCTGGCGCAGCCATCGGTGAATTTTTCAGGGATACGGGTCGTTCTGCACTGGTTGTTTACGACGACCTGACCAAACAAGCCATTTCCTACAGAGAGGTATCTCTTTTGTTGAAAAGACCTCCGGGACGTGAAGCTTATCCCGGTGATGTATTCTACCTCCACTCAAGACTGCTTGAAAGAGCTGCGAAGATCATTGGTAATGACGATATTGCCCGCAATATGAACGATTTACCCGAATCTTTGAAAAATGCAAAGGACGATAACGGCCAACCACTGGTTAAAGGTGGCGGTTCGCTGACCGCTCTTCCTATCATCGAAACACAAGCCGGTGACGTTTCTGCATATATTCCAACCAACGTGATCTCCATTACGGACGGACAGATATTCCTCGAATCCAGTCTGTTCAACGCAGGTATCAGACCAGCGATCAACGTCGGTATCTCTGTTTCAAGGGTTGGAGGTTCAGCACAGATCAAATCCATGAAGAAAGTTTCCGGTACATTGAAACTGGATCAGGCACAATTCCGTGAATTGGAAGCATTCGCCAAATTCGGTTCAGACCTGGATGCTGCCACGATGAATGTGATTGAAAAAGGTAGAAGGAATGTGGAGATCCTCAAGCAACCCCAATATGTTCCGATGTCTGTCGGCAAACAGATAGCCATCATTTATCTTGGAACCAAAGGTCTTTTAAGATCCGTTCCAGTCAACCGCATCAGGGAATTTGAAGAAGTATTCCTGACCACCCTTGAGCAATTGCATCCGGATGTGCTGGAAACATTGAAATCCGGCGATCTTTCACAGGATGCAATTGAAAAAGTGGAACAAATTGCAAAAGATTTGATGGGACAATTTAAATAATTTAACGTGAGCGGTAAATTAAAAGAAGTAAGGGATCGTATTGCCTCGATCAATTCGACTCAACAGATCACCAGCGCCATGAAAATGGTGTCTGCTGCCAAGTTGAAGAAATCGCAGGATGCTATCATCAAAATACGGCCTTATGCCAACAGATTGCACAAAATGCTGGCCAATGTACTGGCAAACCTTGAAGGAGATATTTCAACTAAATTGCACCAAAAAAGAGAGATCAACAATGTTTTACTCGTGGTAGTGACTTCAAACAGAGGTCTTTGTGGTGCATTCAATGCAAATATCATAAAAAAAGCCGAAAAAAAAATCCTTCATGAGTATGCGGAATTACGAGCTGCAGGCAATCTGCATTTACTGTGTATAGGCAAAAAAGGCTATGAACACTTCAGCAAGCATTACAAAGATTGCCCCATCAATAAAGACTATTTATTTGCATTTGACCACCTTAGTTCAGCCACGGTCCATCCGATTGCTGATATGCTCATGGATAGTTATGAAAATGGTCAGTACGACCTGATCGAAGTGGCTTATGCTGTATTCAAAAATGCAGCCATCCAATATCCGACATTGGAACAATATTTACCAATCATTGATTACAATCCGGAAACGACTACAAAACAGCATTATATAGCGAACTATATTTTTGAGCCTGATAAACATCATTTGTTATCAGAACTGATCCCGAATATCATGAAAAGTACTTTCCTTAAATATATGCTCGACACCAATGCTTCTGAACACGGAGCAAGAATGTCAGCAATGGAAAATGCCACTGAAAATGCCCGGGAATTGCTCAAAGACCTCAAATTGGAATATAACAAAGCCAGACAGGAAGCGATCACGAGCGAATTGTCAGAAATTGTTGGCGGAGCTGCCGCCTTGAGTTGATCAACAAGTTTTAGATTATATAAAACAGGGTTTGGCTTTGGTCAAACCTTGTTTTTTTTAGCTGATCGCATTGGATCCGCACAATTTTTGGTAAATTACAATTGGACGCTTTGTCAGATAATTTGTTTTCACATCTGCATTGTGCCCCCACTGTCTCGCTAAGGCTGATTTTCACCTTGCTCTTTTACCCGAAATTTTGATCCGATTTTCCCCGAATTCCGATAGTAGCCAACAATACAAAATTTGGCAAAATAACAGAGAACATACCTGCTCACAGCTGAAAGGCAATCCATTTAAACCGACTAAATGCATACAATGCAGGAATTTTCGCCAACCCATAGGAATATTTGTCATTTTATTGACTTTTAATAAAATGTTTTGTATACATTATTATAATTTCGCTACATTTGACCCTTCATTAAGAGTAAGATTAACAATATCATTGTTTCCTTTTGGTTTTGTTTATGAGTGTAATCAACTGGCGGTTGCAGTGGCCAGCATTTTTTAGTAATTAAAAATATTCAAATGAAAAATTTTTCTACCAAATTTTTTATGGGATTGCTTATTGGTGTATTCACACTGACTACAATGAGTGCCCAGGGTTTGTACAGATCTTCTGATCCTGCTGCAAACAAAAAAATGGAAACCATCAATGCCAATAACCCTGGCAATCCCCTTATGAGTACTCCAAGAAATACTTTTTTCCAGGAGACCTGGGAATCCAATTCTTTCGCTACCAACGGTTGGGTACTTACTGACGCAGACGGCGATGGATTCAACTGGGTGCTGTCATCTTCGTTAACTTCACACACTGGCACCTATTGTGCAGGTTCTAATTCATGGGTCAATACGGCAGGTCCGTTGACACCTAACAACTGGATGGGAAGTAAAGCGATCGATCTGACTGCTGCCACCGGAACCATTATTCTTGAGTATTGGGTGAGAGCGCAGGATCAAACATGGCCAAGCGAGCATTACGGTGTGTATGCTTCAACCAGCGGAAATAAACCTGCTGATTTTTTGGGAGCCAATGGAACTAAATTATTTGAGGAAACCATTGTTAAAGGCAATGATAATGCCAATAAACTTTATGTCAAAAGATCACTGGATCTTTCTTCATATGCAGGAAAAACTGCTTATATCGCTTTCAGGCATTTTGATTGTACCGACATGTTTATCCTCGATATCGATGATATCATTGTTTTCCAAAGCACCATCACCGATGTAGGCATCACAGGAGTTGCTGCGCCGGTTAATGCAACAGGATGTACCAAAACCGCTGAAGAAAACGTAACTGTGACGCTGTTCAACTACGGCGGAACGCCACAAACCAATTTTGCTGTATCTTATACTTTCAACGGCAACACTGTGACCGAAACTTATACGGATACATTACAGCCTGCAACATCGGCTAATTTTACATTTGCACAAAAGCTGGATCTTTCCACATTGGGATATTTCACCATGACATTCAATGTCGTTGTAGATGGAGATTCTGATGGCAGCAATAATAACTTTACACATGAGATCAGAAGCACAGATGCCATGTTTACCGTGGTTGCCTCAACAGATGGTTCAGGAAGTCAGGCGTGGCAATTGACCAATTCATTGGGTGATATAGTTGGTGAACACGCAGAATATCAATGGTTTATTACTGAGACGACCAATGTTTGCATCCTTGCAGATGATTGTTATATATTCAACTGGGTAGCTGGGTCATCCAGTGAAAACACAGTAACTTTAAAGTATAATGACACTCCATTATTCACTGAAGCTGTTACCGGATCATTTGACTTCTATTCTATTGGCGATGCATGTGAACCAATAAATGCTATCTTAATCAGCCATTTTATTCCTGACTACGAAGTTTTAGGAAATGTGGTTTTAGCAGGAGCTTTAAGAAATATCGGAAAAGAGAACATCACTTCTTATGATGTTCAGTACACGATCAACGGAGTTGCCTCCGATAAAGTAACGGTAAGCAATCTCGATATTGCTCCGGGAACAGTATTCGAAGCAGGTTACCCATCAGCCCACAATTTCAATGCTTTGGGTTCTTACGATATTGTCCTTACATTCTCAAATTTAAACGGAACGTATACTCCTGAAGATAATGAATTCGCTCACACGGTCAACATTTTGAGCTATAAACCTACGACCAGGATCTTCGGAGAAGAAGGAACAGGTACCTGGTGTGGATGGTGTCCAAGAGGTGCCGTATACATGGAATATATGGAGAATGCATACCCTGATACCTGGGTAGGTGTAGCTGTTCATAACGGAGACCCCATGACTGTAACCGCATACGATTCAGGCGTGGGTTCAATGATCAGCGGATACCCAAGCGGTTTGGTCAACAGACATAATTTCGGAGCTGGTTTCGATGTGGATCCTTCATTATTCGAGGAAGCATACAACATTTTGATTGACCGTGTTGTTCCGGTTGATCTCACCATTACAGGTGGAAAATTTGAGGCGTCCAATCGTAAGCTTCAGTTTTCAATGGAAGCAAAATTTGCAGGTAATCTGGCAAAAGATTTTACTGTTTTCGGAGTGGTCGTAGAACATGGCGTGAGAGGCTCAGCTGCCGGATATAACCAAACAAACTACTATTCCGGTGGAGGAAACGGACCTATGGGAGGATTCGAAAACCTTCCTGATCCCGTACCAGCTGCAAGCATGGTTTACGAAAATGTTGGAAGAGCTTTATTGGGTGGTTTCACAGGACTTACCAATGTGATCCCTAATCCCACTACAGATGGAGGCTTGTATAATTACAATTTCTCTTACACTGTTCCTGCAACTGAAAACGTTGATCATATGGTGCTGATCGCAGCAGTCATGGATAAAGCAACCGGTGAAATCGTAAACGTTGTTAAAAAGACTTACGAAAAAACTGTGGGAACTCAGGATGTTATGGCAGAATTAGTAGATTTTGAAGTTTCACCTAATCCTTCCGCCGGACAGTTCAGGATCAAAATAGATCTGGAGAATGCAGAAGAAATCAGTGTTTTCGTAACTGATATGGTAGGCAGAAGAATTGCAACCATCTCTGATAACGAAAAAATAAGTCATTTGGACTATACATTAGATCTGACAGCTCAAACCAATGGAGTTTACCTGATCAACGTACAATCTAAGAATGGCGTGAGTGTTCAAAAAATTGTTAAGCAATAATATTATCGAAGCATTGCGGTTTAAAGTATAGGCCGCAATGCTTTTTTTCAGATTACTTTTTTACAATTATTTTGGTGGTTAGATAATGAGTCTGCAGCCTGTTGGTCTCCTTGGATTGAGCGGGTACACTGAGCAAAAAACACCTATTTTTCCCGGAATCAGCGGTTTTAACCCTTGCCATAAAACTTTTGCTGATAGACTCAGGACTAAAAGACTTTTGAGCTGAATAATTACACTTTTTTTATTAATTTTGCGATTTCAAACAATTAATGTGGTCATGAATAAGCTATTTTTTATCGTCACTGTTTTCTTTTTCTCCTTTAAACTTTCAGGTCAGTTGGTTTTAACACCTGACACACTCAATATTGATTTTCCACAGGATACAGCATATTATGATATTCACATGACTGTGACAAATAATTATAACGGTCCTGTATCATTCTGGTGGCGCTTGATAAAAGATAGCACTTTCCCTACTGCCTGGACTACACAGGTGTGCGATTTGAATACCTGCTATTTTGAAAATGTTGACAAATGCCCTAAAAACAATCCAAACACACTGGCTGCAGGTGCCAGTTCGGATGCCATGTATGTGAAGCTCAATCCAAAAAACACAGAAGGAACCACAAATTTGTGGTTGAAAATATATTCCAACTCGGATCTGACCAATCTGGTTGATTCAATGCTGATCGTAGTGGTTTCCCAGGGCACTGCCCAGGAGAATCTGATCGATGAGCAAATTGCCATTTTCCCCAATCCCGCAATCAATGTCTTCAGCCTCAAAGGAGAATTAAACAACGCAGATCAATTAGAAATCATCGATGTTAAAGGCAGATCATTGCAACATAGCATCATTGAGACAGGAAAATATTACAATATTTCCGGACTACCTACAGGAATGTATTATGTCAAAATAATAGATCGTCAAAGACATACCATCCAGACCCTTCGTTTACTTAAAGACTGAAATGGATTGTTTTTTTACGTGTTGATCTAAAGAAAAAATACGAGACATAAGCTGTTCACCGGCTCAAATAATGCATTTGGCATACATGGGTTATCTCAGTTTATTTTTTTCCTTCGATGCCTGGTGTTACTGAAACCTTTGTATTAACTGATTGTGATCATGGATCAATGCTCCGAAAATTGATTTCAATCTTACCAATATCAAATTGTTTAATAATTTTAGGTGAATTCATGATCTATTGCGATCTTTATGTTTTCAATGCAGTATTTTACCAAATGTAGCTGCTGATCAAAAAGCGTATTTTGATTAAATAAGATCCTGCAATTTTCAGTAAAAAATTGAAAGATGAGTCGTCTGCTGCTAATTTCCTTTTTCTTTCTCATGAATATCACAAATTTCAAACAGCATGCCTTTGCCCAGATAAACCCATTGAAAACGTTTTGCAATCCAGTGGACATTAGCTACAGGTTCTGTATAGATGAGCCATCGAGAAGAGAAGCGGCTGACCCGACCATTACCTGGTTCAGGGACAGGTATTACCTTTTTGCCTCCAAATCAGGTGGCTATTGGCATTCCACTGATCTGGCAAAATGGATTTTTATTGAAACCACACAAATTCCTGTTGAAGAATATGCACCCACTGTCATTGCCATTGCTGACACATTATATTTTCTGGCTTCTTCGAATGAGCGCAGTACTATATATAAAAGCCATGATCCGCTCAGTGGGCATTGGGAAGTTGCTGTACCAGAACTCGAAATGCCTGTTTGGGATCCAGCGCTTTTTTTAGATGAAGACGGTAAATTGTATTTATATTGGGGTTGTTCAAATGAAAAACCCATTTATGGTGTTGAGCTCAACTACCGGGACCAGTTTTCATTTGTTGGCCAGCCAACAATTTTGATCCAGTCCAGACCGGAAGCATACGGATGGGAAGTCCCTGGTGATCACAACACCCTCATCAATCAAAAACCCTGGATCGAAGGAGCCTGGATGAATAAAATCAATGGAAATTATTACCTGCAGTATTCAGGGCCGGGAACTGAATTCAAAAGCTATTCTGATGGAGTGTATGTTGCCAGTCAACCGCTGGGACCATTTAAGCTGCAACGACACAATCCCTTTGCATATAAGCCGGAAGGTTTCGCAGCCGGTGCTGGCCATGGCAGTACGTTTTCAGACAGATTTGGTAACTATTGGCACATTGGGACCATGACAATCTCCCAAAAACATATTTTTGAACGGAGACTTGGATTATTCCCTGCTTTTCTGGATGAAGATGGAACGTTTTATACTCTAACCAAGTTTGGTGATTATCCGATAAGCATTCCTGAAAAAAAGATCCATGATTTTGCTGAGATTTTCCCCGGATGGATGTTGCTGTCTTTCAAAAAGCCGGTCACTGTTTCTTCGGCGCTTGATTCATTCCCAGCGTCCAATATGACGGATGAAAACATTCGTACTTATTGGGCTGCCGAATCAGGAGAAGCTGGAGAATATGCCTTGATGGACATGGGTGAAATGTATGATGTCTATGCTATACAGGTGAATTTTGCTGAGCACAATTCCCACATTTACGGTAGAAAACAAGGTTTGCATCACCGTTATACCATTGAAGTTTCGACAGATAAGGTACGGTGGGTAATGCTGTCAGACAAATCTTTGAACAATCATGATAATACACACAATTATTTGCAGCTGGATGAAAAAATGGCATGCAGGTTTATAAAGGTCACAAATGTGGCAATACCTGGGGGCAATTTTGCCATTAGCGGACTTAGGGTTTTTGGTAGAGGTAATGGGGAAATCCCAGGAAAAATCAAGGATGTGGAACTGATCAGGAATGCAAAAGACAGACGAAAAGCGCGGCTGACCTGGTCAGATAAAAATGCCACCGGATACAATATATTGTTTGGTACTCAAAAAGATAAACTTTACCAATGCTACACGGTTTTGGGTGTAAACGAATTGGAGTTGAATAGTTTGAATGCTGAGGAAGCGTATTTTTTTAAAATTGAATCTTTCAATGAATCCGGAATATGGAAATGATAGTTGTTCACCTTAAAATGATCATACCGGCCTTTCAATCATAAAAAAAGAATGCTTTCTGCAAATGGCTTTCCATTAAATATACTTTTAAATTTAACCGGAAAAACCCTACTGAATCGTTTAATTATTCAAATGTGGTTCATTTATCGTATGATGTTTCGTCTTGAAATGTTATAGGC
>DDTL01000195.1 GCA_002344345.1 Saprospiraceae bacterium UBA2365 | reverse complement strand
AGGATTTTCAACATTTGAACATTTAAACATCGGTTGATCAGACCCTTGGCATTTCTGTAGGCCCGAGCATATTTGCCGGATTGAGCAATTCATCGAGTTTTTCTCTGGATAATAAATTGTGTTCCAGCACCAGTTCATAAACGCTCCGGCCGGATTCCAGGGCTTCTTTTGCCAACCTGGTGGAAGCTTCATAACCGATCACCGGATTTAGTGCGGTCACAAGCCCGATGCTGTTGTAAACCATGTTCCTGCATACCTCTTCATTGGCGGTAATGCCCTGGATGCAGCGGTGATTAAGTGTATCCATACCGTTTTTGAGCAATTCGATGTTTTCAAACAGGGAATGAACGATCACGGGCTCCATCACATTCAACTCCAGCTGGCCTGCCTCTGCGGCCATGGTAATGGTCAGGTCATTGCCTATGACTCTGAAAGCGATCTGATTGACCACTTCNNGATTCCGACCGAGCGGGTCATGTGCTCATTCAATCGTTCTTCATTGGCAGTGATGCCCTTCACGCAGCGTTCAGCTAATGTAATGCATCCATTGCGTAAATAAATGAGACTATCAAATAAGCTATGCGCGATGATCGGCTCAAAAGCATTGAGTTGCAACTGTCCACCATCAGCAGCGAAGGAGACAGTGACATCGTTTCCGATGACAAGGAAAGCGATCTGATTGACCACTTCAGGGATGACCGGATTGACCTTGCCGGGCATGATGGTACTTCCGGGTTGCATAGGTGGCAGATTGATCTCATTGAATCCCGCTCTCGGGCCGGAAGAAAGCAATCGCAGGTCATTGGAGATCTTGGACAATTTAACCGCCAGCCTTTTCAAGGCAGAAGAATACATGATGAATGCTCCGGTATCCTGAGTCGCTTCCACCAGGTTCTTTGCCAGAACCACAGGAAAACCGGAAATCTCAGCCAAATGCCTGGTAACGATCCGGCTGTATCCCGGATCCGCATTGATACCGGTTCCGATCGCTGTTCCACCCATATTGATCTCCAGAAACAAGGCTACGTTGTGATTGAGTCTTTCAATTTCTTCAGACAACATCACTGCGTATGCTTCAAACTCCTGTCCGAGTGTCATCGGTACGGCATCCTGCAACTGTGTTCTGCCCATTTTGATCACATGGCTGAATTCTTCGGCTTTTGCCTGAAAAGAGTCTATCAGATTTTTCAGTTCTTCCACGACCTTGATATTGCTTTTGAGCAAGGCAATTTTTATGGAGGTCGGATAGGCATCATTGGTCGATTGGGACAAATTTACGTGGTTGTTCGGGTGACAATACTGGTAATCACCTTTCTCATATCCCATGATCTCCAGGGCGCGGTTGGCGATCACCTCATTGGCATTCATATTAGTGGAAGTACCGGCACCGCCCTGGATGGTATCTACCACGAAATGGTTGTGAAATCGTCCGTTGGCAATCTCTTCACATGCCTGCACAATGGCATCTGCCACCTTTTTGTCGAGCAACCCGAGGTCAAAATTTGCTTTTGCAGCCGCCATTTTCACTTCTGCAAGTGCTGAGATAAATAATGGATAAAATCCGAGATCAACCCCTGAAATACTGAAATTCTCGATGGCCCTCAGGGTCTGAATGCCGTAATAATTTTCATACGGCACTTCCCTGTCTCCCAAAAGATCATGCTCCATCCTGGTCCGGCCCGAAACATACTGAGCTGCCTTCCCGATCATCCGGGCATTGGTATGGCTCATCCGCCTGGACATCACCCGGGCAATATTGGAAAACACTTTGAGGGCAATGGAACCCTGATGTTCGAAAAAACCTCTGTCCAGGAGAAAAACTTTTGTCGGGTTGACAGCCCTTGCAGAAGTGCTGTGCAGCGTCTCTTCCGTCAGGGAACCCTCACCAAGAAAATCGTATTTGGTAAAATAGCTCAGTTTTTGCCATTTATTCTGCCCCGTGTTTTTGAGCAACTCCACTTCACCCTCATAGATGAGGTAGATCTTCTCCCTTTTTTTATTCTCTTCAAATAAAAACGCCCCCGCATCATAAGTTGTGAGACTCAAGGCCTCAGCCACAAAAGACAATTCGGTCTTGTCCAGTCTTTTGAAAAGCTCGATATGATCTATAAATTCAATGATCTGCTGTCTGTCCATCATGTTTGGTTTAATTTTATGAAATGTATTTCAACTCAATCTTTGGCAGATAAACATCCGGTTGAAACAAGTGCAAAGGTAGGATTTTTGGTAGATTTTAGCTTATCTGAGTACAAACCAAAAACTCAAATCATTAAATATCCACCAAATTCATTCTGATTTCGTATTTTTGAAATATAATATTTGTTATGAGGACAATTCGGATTAATATACCCGATATAGTTGATCTAAAAGACTATGATCTGACGATGATCATAGCTGCAAAACTATATGAAGATGGAATTCTGTCTGCAGGACAAGCAGCTGAGATGACCGGATTATCAAAAAGGGCTTTTATTGAGTTGTTGGGAAAGTACGGAGTTTCGGTATTCAGTAAATCATTGTCAGAACTGCATTCCGATATTTCTAATGCATAGTGTCGTTATTTCTGATACAAGCACATTGACAATCTTCGAGAAGATTGATATATTTGATCTTTTGAATCAGATATATGGAGAAGTGATTATCACACCTGAAATCGCTGAAGAATATGGAGAAAAATTACCGGAGTGGGTGAGAATTCAAGCTGTCAATGATAAAAAATATTTTGATTTTCTCAACACTCAGATTGATAAGGGTGAGGCAAGTGGTTTAGCCCTGGCTTCAGAATTTGATGACGTGCTTTTAATACTTGATGATCTGAAAGCCAGGAAATTAGCCAATAGATTGAATTTTAGGTTCACCGGAACGCTTGGCGTGATATTCAAGGCGAAACAAATGTCACTAATTTCCGGTATAAAACCCTTGATAATTAAATTATTGTCAACAAACTTCAGGGTTGCAGATCATATAGTTGAAGAAATTTTAA
Organism: Saprospiraceae bacterium UBA2365; assembly: GCA_002344345.1. Lineage (GTDB taxonomy): Bacteria > Bacteroidota > Bacteroidia > Chitinophagales > Saprospiraceae > UBA2365. The sequence goes on along the minus strand of DDTL01000195.1, from coordinate 35,316 downwards.
GAATGAGTGAAGAATAGCATTCGCAATCTTTAATGAACAACATAAGTGCAATCCTGAGCTTCGATGAAGTTTTATTCTGAGTAAATACGTCCTAATTTATTTTAATAATTGATTGTTCCAGAAAATTGTAACGACTTCATTTTCAAATAACTTATATAATAAACCATTCCACATGCAAAACCTTTTCAAAGTACTGATCTTTTCAATGCTCGCTGTTCATACCTATTCCCAATCTTCACCCATGCAGCGGGCAGATTACAACATCATTGCAAAACTGGATACCAGCCTCCGGGAAATCGACGCGCAGGCCAAAGTACTTTATCGCAATAATTCTGCCGACACCCTGACAGAAGTCTGGTTCCACCTTTGGGCAAACGCTTATAGTTCGAAAAACAGCTCTTTAGCCAAAGAATTGATCGAAGCGCATGATCCTTCCATGTATTTCCTCAAAGAAAAGGAATTAGGCGGATACACGGATATTTCCTTCCGGACGGGTGAACAGGAGTTGACTCCGCACTATACAGATGACGAAATGCAAATCGCCCGGTTAAAACTCAACCGTCCACTTCCTCCCGGCGCAATTGCCGAGATCAACATACATTACACCCTTAAAATACCCAAAAACATCCTTGGCTATGGTTATAATGACAGTCAATTTATTATAGCTAACTGGTATCCGAAGGTAGCTGCCTATCGCGATGGAAAATGGGAAGTCCAGGTGCTCAACAGTCAGAATCTGTTCAGTTCAGATGTGGGGAAATATCATCTGACTTTATTTGTTCCAACCAATTATTGGGTTGTTTCCTCCGGGAACTACCTTTCCATTCATTTGCCTGAAAGTGAGGAATGGGAACATCTGTCTGAAAAAAACGGGTATAAAAAGCTGAGTTTTGCTCATCCGGGCACGAAGGATTTTGCATGGATCGCCAACAAACAGCTGCCTGTTTTTCCACAATTAGTGACACTTGACAATAGTAAAAAGTTTTTGGTTGAAATCACAACCGATCAACATGTGCTTTTTGAAAAGAATCTGGATCAGTTCATACCTTTTTTAAAAAATCTGATTGAGTACACGGAAGCGAAAATGCCCGGCAATCTGCCCGGAAGTTTTCGCATTTTCTGTTCTGAGAAAATATCTCACCCGGTGGCGTTTGCCGGGCTGGTCACTACGGATCTGTATGCAAAGAGTAATAGCAGGGATGACAATTATATAGCGCGCGAAAAGCTGGCAAGTGATCTTATTCTGATGAGTCTAATGAACCGTCTTGAAGAAAATCCGATCGAAAAACCCTGGATGTATCTGGGCCTGGGTACGTATTATTTTACACGGTTTATGGATGAAAATTATCCGGAAACCAAGTACCAATCCAGATCCTATAAGGATATGACTTATCGTAAAAACTGGTATGTGCCTGAATGTGCCATTTGTTTCAAGCCCGCCATGTTAAGTCTGGTTTCCTACCACTGTAAGGATGATGTGGAAAATTATCTGGTGAATCCTGTTTCCGTATATTTCAATTATTTGGAAAAAGTCAATGGTGTTCAGACATTTGACCGGGTAATGGCGGGTTATTTCAATCAGCGTTCTTCAGTGATAGATTTTCAAAAAAACCTGCAGGAATATTTCTCCCGTCAGACCGGGCAGGATTATCAATGGTTTTTCAATGGTATGATGGGATCATTCTTCCCATTCAAATATGAAATCCAAAAAATCGATAAAAATGACGGAAAAATATCGGTGGATGTGCTGAATACCGGCAATTTCAATCCACCCTACATGATCGGTTTGAAAAAGGGAAAACGAGTTGTTGACAGTTTGCAGGTTGAGGGACACCCGGGATTGAAAACGTTTGTATTTGATGCAACTACATCCAATAAGGTAAAGCTGGATCCTTTTTCCTGGGGGCCTGAAACTCCCTGGCTTAAACAAAATGCATATATTAAAAAGCCCAACCTGCGTACACTGGATTATGGTCTTCCATTTTCAGCCAGAGAAAATCCCGGCGTAGCCATTGATCCTTTGGCAGGTTATAATGTCAATGACGGGCTGATGTTGGGCGGGATATTCAGTACCCTGTCTGACAAATTTACGGCAAATTTCGCCCCCCTGTATAGTTTCCGGTCCAAATCCATCGTTGGATTTATGGAATTTTTCAGAAGCTTTTTGATTTCAGAGAATAGTCTTTTGAATACCCAAATATGGGCACAGAGTTTTCATCGAATGCAAACCAATGATAAATTCCTGAGATATTATGTAATTAATCCTTCCCTTTTATATGTGTATGAAGATGACGAGAAATGTCGTACACGGAGCGGTCTGGAAATGGACTTTAGTTTCATTGGGGATCAGAACTTTGGATCAGAAGGAATCACCGACTATCACAGATATATTACAAAAGTCATATTCCATAAACAAAAAAGAAATCTCATCAATCCTTATGAATATAAAATCGGCCTGGAACATCAATATTACAATCTGTACGAAAAAAGACATTACCTGATGGTCAATGCAGAATTAAAAACCAGGTACATGTACAAAAAAGACAGATACATTCATGCCCGTTTTTATGGCGCAACTTATTTATACAACTCCCATTCCAACAGTACCAATACGATGCCCGGAACCCTGAGCCTGATAGGATACAACATGAATGATTATGCTTATGATTTTTTGACCTTTTTTGACCGTTCAGCCCAGGACGGTTTCTGGTCCAGGCAGATCAGCATGCATACCGGAGGCTTCAAGACCGCCATCTCCAATGCTTACGGGGTCGGGCAAAGCAATCGTTTTGTTGCCTCTGTCAATCTGAAAATGGACCTGCCTTTTAAAACTTTTATCAAACCGTTTTTTGATTTCGGGGTTTATAGCTATCTTCCGACTGTTTCGGAAGGATATTCGACCAAAACACTTTATTCGGCTGGTTTGATCTTTGAAATTTTTAAGGATAATTTTGAGATTTATCTGCCCCTGATCAATTCCAGAGAGATCGAGGACAAATACAGGGAAACTTACGAAAAACCATTCTGGGGCAAATTCAGTTTTTCACTTCTGGACTTTAAATTTTATCTGTAAAAGCACTTGTTGAGTCCAGCTATTTTTTGAAAATAAAATACACCGCCAGTATCAAAAAAACAAAGCCGATCAGGTGGTTCATACGGAAGCTTTCATTTTTGAAAAAAAGCACGGTGAACAGGGTAAATACGGTCAGTGTGATCACTTCCTGTATGACTTTCAGTTGCCATAGGTTGAATGAACCTCCGTTTTCAGCATAGCCCATCCTGTTGGCCGGCACTTGAAAGATATACTCAAAGAAGGCGATGCCCCAACTGATCAGGATGATGCTCATCAATCCCAGGCTGCTGAACCAGTTCATCTCTTTGAATTTCAGATGCCCATACCATGCAAATGTCATAAAAGTATTGGACAGGATCAAAAGCAATATGGTCAGAAGGCTGTTGTGCATACGTACATTTTAAAAAAGCGCAAAAGTAGAGATTTGAGTGAAATGATGGGTATTGCAGTATTTACAATTTTTTGATTTTTATGTTCTAAACGAAAATGCTCAGACTCAATAATTAACAAAAAACCAGTTGTTTTCTTGCACACACTATAAATGAGTGATCATGCTTCTCAAATGTAAAGTTCAGGACGTACGATCAATATGGTTTTAATATCAATTCCGAATACAAAATAGTATCTGAAAATCCGACTTGATACGTTCACAATTCCTTATATATCGGTTCAAATTCCATATCATATACCATCGTTGCAACGTCCACTCTGAACCATTCCCGAAACAATTTGTAGGAACGTTTTTGTGGCCATTGCTTTTTATTGGTAGTCCAGCCTTCCAGGGCCATCTGAAAAAGCTTTTCTGAGTTTTTCCTTAACCACTTGTCAAAATCATTTATATCTTCTTCAATGAGATAGATCATGGGTTCCTGGTCCGGGGGTACAGGAAATCCCGGAGAAATTGATATTATCCATTCATAAAACGGCTGAATTGGCTTCACAATAATGGCCGTACGATTGATAAACCCTTGTTCATAATCAGATTCGTTAAAATCATCTTCATCATCATCAAAATAACGTGAGTCATTCATCTGGTTCGCAATAAAAGAATCTTTATCCTCTGTCAAAACGGTTAGCGTCATCATCCCATTCTTATCAGGTTCAAGCTTAAATTCTGAAATAAACCTGTCATATTGGGCATATTCACTTTTTTTCGCCTGAATCATTTTTTTCAAAAGGTTGTTTTCCTTTTTACTGAATGCAAAAGGAAAATCACCTAAATTTTTCGCAAATTCCTCTTCGGACAAAAATTGACTTATACAACCCAGATTCCATGCTTGCTGGGCAAAATTGATTGCATCCACCGCATCAAAAGTCTTTGGAAAATCCTTTTCAAAAGGTTTTACAAAATTTTTGAGCAAATCAGAATATTTCTCCCCTGGGTTCTGAATGATCATTTTCCCGGGAAACATGTTAATGATTTTTTTATCCATAGTTTCTTTACTTTTAAATTAATTTGTTTTATTTCCTGACTTCCCAAAAACTTCCTCAAAATAAATCAAAATACTTTACAAACTTTCTACTTTACAAACTTTCTACTTTACAAACTTTCTACTTTATAAACTTTCTCCATAGGCAATCTCCACCGTCTCACCCCGTCAAATGCCGTCAAAGCATTGGCCACTGCAGCAGCCGTGGGTATCAGACCGATCTCTCCGATCCCCTTGGCGCCGTAAGGACCCACCGGATCCTTCACTTCCACGCCCCGGACTTCAATATCAGGCGTTTCATGAGCCCTGAGGATCCCTAGTTTCCTCATTTTATCATAAACCAAAAATCCTTCTTTCATCGGCAGATCCTCCGAAAGCGCATATCCCAAACCCATGTGAACCGCTCCTTCGATCTGACCTTCAAACAACATCGGATTCATGATCTTTCCGCCGTCATGGGCAGCTATGATCTTTTCAACCTTGCCATTTTCGTCCAGGACACACAACTGTGCGGCATATCCGTAAGAATAATGGATGACCGGATCTTCCACATTGGCTCCGGGTTTATTGGTCCAGTCACAGATGAACTGACCCTTGTATACCTTACCAACGAGATCATCCAGGGAATTCGCCTGTAGATCAGCTTTAAATTCCTTTGCCGCTTCAATGGTTGCCAATCCGACCAGGGCAGTTGCCCGTGACGAAGTGGTCATACCGGTTTTGATCTGTGCTTCGGTGTCCACTTCCACCTGCATGATGCCCGGTTTCAACCCGGTTTCCTCGCATAAAGTCTGGATGGCCATGTTATGCACTCCCTGACCCATCTCGGTCCAACCATGTTTCAAAACTATCTTTTGCCCTGAAACCACTTCAATGATGACCTTCGATTCGTCGATCATCCCGTTGCCTACCCCGGAATTCTTGATCGCACAAGCCAATCCGGCAAACCTGGTTTTGTAATAATCTTCCCTGATCGCTTCCAGGCATTGCCGGATGCCCACTCCGTAGAGTTTTTGCCCGGTACTGGTCGTTAAACCATCGGTCAAAGCATTGTCATAACGGAATTGCCACCGGTCAAAACCACCCTGCCTGCAGAGGTCATCCACACAACTTTCGAGGGCAAAAGCCACCTGGTTGGCTCCAAAACCACGCATGGCACCCGATGGAATGTTGTTGGTATACACCGTTTTTGCCTCAATATCCACATTCGGTACAAAGTACCCGCCGGAAGCATGTCCTGCCACCCTTTCCATCACCTTGGTCCCGACAGAAGCATACGCTCCGGTATCACCAACCGCCCTGAGTCTGAGGGCAACCAACTTCCCATCCCGGTCAGCTGCCAGCGTGATGTCCATGAAAACCGGATGTCGTTTGGGATGCAAACGGATGGATTCTTCCCTTTTCAGGGTCAGTTTTACCGGTTTGCCGGTCAGCCAGGCAAAAAGCGCCGTCTGACCCTGAATGCTGAGGTCTTCTTTTCCTCCAAAACCACCGCCATTGGGTACTAAAATGACCCTGACTTTATCCTCCGGCAATCCAAGCAGCAAGGCGATCTGCCTCCTGTCTTCATATACACCCTGACTTTGACTGTAAATGATGATACTGCCATTCCCGTCCGGTTTGGCCAAAGCGGCTTCCTTTTCCAGGAATCCGTGTTCAACGCGCTGAGTCTGATATTTACCTGAACTTACATAAGCTGCAGAAGCTATGGCTTTGTCCACTTCACCCGAAGTAAAACAGGTCGTTTCAAAATGATTGGGTCGCTCAGGATGGATCCTTTCAGCTGTGATGGCTTCAAAAACATCCGTAACCGGTTTTAAAACGTCATATTCGACCTCGATCAAAGCAGCAGCCTGCCTGGCAATATTCTTGTCCGTGGCAACCACACCCGCCAAAACATCCCCGATATAATTTACATGCTCACCTTCCCCGACCATCACCGGCCAGTCAGCTATGATCAAACCCACCTTTTTTTGCCCTGGAATATCCCTGGCTGTAAAAACACGGATCACGCCATCCACAGCTTCTGCCCTGGAGACATCAATTTTTTTGACTATTGCCCGTGGATGATCACTGAATCTGAGTGCAGCATGCAACATGCCTTCTTCAAACAGGTCATCAACAAACAAACGCTTCCCGATAGCTGTTTCATAAGCCTGGTATTTTGGCAGGTCAGTTCCGATTTTACCCGTTGTTTCTCTGATTTCAGTTGTAGCATTCCTGGCCAGCATTTGCCCGGCCGAAATAATGGCTTCTTCGATCTTCTTATAGCCTGTACAACGGCAAAGGTGTGGTTTCAATGCGGTTCTGATCTCATCCAGACCCGGATCCGGGTTATTCTGGAGCAAAATTTTAGTCCTGCTGATGAACCCGGGCGTACAAAAACCACATTGAACAGCGCCTTTATTGACAAATTCGGTTGCAATGACTTTCAGTACATATTCAGGGAATCCTTCCGGAGTGTAGATCTGTGTATTATGAAGTTTTGCCATTTTTGTGGCACACGCCAGTTTCGCCTCACCGTTGATCTCCACGGTGCATGCCCCACAGGCTGCTTGTGAAGAACAACCATCCTTGGCTGCCGTCAAATGGAGTTCCTGTCTCAGATAATTGAGGAGCGTTCGCTCCGGATCACCTGAATAGTCTATTTTTTGATCGTTCAATATAAAGGAGATCATGGTACTTGATTTAGTTCCGCAATTCCAGATTTATAACGCTGCCAGCCTCTTCAGCTGGTCGAGGTCTTTTTCGATGCTTTCCGGCATGGAAATGATACTGCCGACTGCTTTCAAATCTTTCAGTCCGCTTCCTGTAAGCAAAACCACATTGGTCGAACCTTGATGAATAACTCCTTCCTCAGCCATCTTACTGTAACCTGCATAAGCCGATGCCGATGCAGGCTCGGTGAAAATCCCGGTTTGTCCGGCCAGTTGTGCGGATGCCCGAATGATCTCCTCGTCTGTCACAGTTATCGACTCACCATTGTATTTTTTTATAAAGTGTTGAGCCATATAAAAATTCCTTGGCGCATCTACAGAGATGGAGTCAGCGAAGGTTGCACTTTTATGGATCTCAAATTCAGATCTTTGCAGATTCCTTACCAGGTTATCACTTCCTGCCGCCTGAACTGCCACCACCACAGGCATTTTGTGCGTGATGCCTGACAACATCAGGTCTTCAAATCCTTTGTATACCCCTGAAAGGATCACTCCATCCCCTGTCGGGACAAAAATTCTGTCCGGAACCTGATAACCCATCTGTTCGAAAAGCTCAAATGAAACCGTTTTCTTCCCTTCGATGGTTAACGGATTGTAGGCCGTATTGCGGTTGTACCAGTCAAAAAGGCGACTCGCTTCAACGCTCAGATCAAAGGCATCGTCATACGTTCCTTTAACAGGAATGATTTTCGCACCATACATTACGATCTGGGTCAGTTTGGCAATCGGTGCCTTTTCAGGAACTAAAACAATGGCTTTCTGTCCCTGATCTGCGCAAATGGCTGCGATACTCGACCCTGCATTGCCGGTAGAGGCAGCTACGATGGTTGAAAATCCATTTTCTTTCGCAAATGCCGAAACCAGGGCAGAAGCCCTGTCTTTGAAGGAAAAACTTGGGTTCAGGGCATCATCTTTGAAAAACAAACGGTGTGAATCAGGATGATTGACAAGATCCGAACGTTCATATAAGGGCGTTTCCCCAACCCTTAATCGGGGAAGGCTGGCAATATTAGTGATAGGTAAAATATCCTGAAATCGTTTTGCCTTCAGCGAAGAATAGGTTGTCAGTGATCTTTTGAGGGCCGTATAATCGTACAGGATTTTTAACACGCCTTTGGGAGGTCTTCCTGGTAGATTTTCCAATTCACATACTGGGCAGAGATACCGGACAGTTCCAGTACCGTATTCCTTTTCACAGTTTACACACTTGTAAATAAATTTTTGATCAGTCATTTTCAGTGGTTTTACCCCGAAAAACTTAATTAAATATATTCATTGATGACGCCTGTCTGCTGATTGAATGCCTCAATCATTTTATCCCACTCGTGCGCCTTTTCAAAATGAGCAGACCAGTAACCATCGTCATACCATTGTGCGTTGAGCTCTTCAACCGTTTTCCCCTGCTGCTCCACCCAGGTGAAATATTTCAGGTGGTGGATGGCTTTTTTATCCTGATAACTCAATTCCTTCATATAATCCGTCTTCTGCCCGAGCAAACAACGGTCTAAATCTCTGGCAGCCTGCATCTGGCAGTATGCTCCTCTTTCCTGATGAAGTTCTTCCATCCTGGAATGATATAATTCCATACTGTCAGTAGCGATCGTCAGCACAGTATCTTTTTCGCTAAAATCAAAATACCTGGCAGTTTTGATCGCTCCGATCAGATTGGCAATTCCCGAGATACCCAACAGGGAAAGTTGACTGATCAGGCCTTCAGATAATCCTTCAGATTGCAGGAATTGCCTGCCTTCCGGATCATTGAACAAACGCATAATGCGCATACAATCTTCATCATCAATAGCGGTCACGACATCTGTGTTGCGTACATTATGTACCCAGGGTACATGCTTGTCACCGATGCCTTCGATCCGGTGTCCGCCAAAACCATTGTTGAGCAAAGTTGGACACTGCAAAGCTTCTGATGCAACGACCTTGATATTGGGATATATTTTACGAAGATAATCTCCTGCCCCAATGGTTCCGGCTGAACCGGTATTGGACACAAAAGCTGAAAACCTGCTTTCCGGATCCTTTATTTCATTAAAGACTTCTTCCAGTGCCGATCCGGTTACATGAAAATGCCAGGTTGGATTACCGAACTCATCGAATTGATTTAGGATCACGCAATCAGGTCTGTTCCTGCGCAAATCCCAGCACTTGTCATAAATTTCCTTGACATTGGATTCGCATCCGGGGGTTGCAAAAATTTCAGCACCTACTTCTTTCAGCCACTCAAAGCGTTCTTTACTCATTTCCTCAGGCAGGATCGCCACAGCATCGCAGCCCATCAGGTAAGAATCGAAGGCTCCGCCGCGACAGTAATTGCCAGTTGACGGCCAGACAGCCTTATGGTAAGTCGGGTCAAACTCTCCGTTGACCAATCTGGGGACCAGGCAACCATAGGCTGCGCCGACTTTATGGGCTCCTGTCGGGAACCATTTTCCTGTCATCAGCACAATCCTGGCTTTGACCCCGCTCAAAGCGGATGGAATTTCAAGGTAATTTACCTTTCCAAAACCGCCTCCAAAAGGAACCGGTTCATTTTTCCAGGTGATCCTGAATAAATTGAGCGAATGCAGATCCCATAAACCAATGTTGCTTAGCTTTGTTCTGATCTTCTGAGGGATCTCTTCAGGATGTCTCATCTGTCTGAAAGTTGGCAGAATGATTTGTTTTTCCCGGAATCTTGTGATGGTGTTTTCTAAAATATTTTTGCCTTTCATTTTTATAAATTTTATGTTCCTGACACAGGATATAAATTCTGTTTTATCTGTTTTTATTCCGAACCTTCAGTGAAAATCCAGACTTGCCGGATGGATCAAAAGCTTTAATGATCACCGGTGTCGTTTTTAATTTAACAGGTCCTTCTACCACTGGGTCGTCCCGATCCGGTTCTGAACCATCGGTTGTGTACCTGACCTCTAATCCGGGATAAGCCGTATTTACGCGGAGGATCCCGTTTTCCATCTGAGCTCCCGGAGGTGGAATGCGGTAATTGTACCCTCCGAAAAGAATGGATAATCTGGGCAACTCATATCTTGAAAGTTGGTTGGTAAAAATATTCCATCCTTCTTTTACCTGGCGTTGTCTGATCAGGTGGTCTTCTGTTTTTTCCCAAATACGTTCAGACGCCCAGGCTGTTTCGGCAAAACCAATCAGTTTTGGAAGCAGATAGTATTCAAGTTTTTCAGGTTCACTGACTGTTTCTGTCCACATTTGTGCCTGCACACCAAAAATATTCTTTTTAGCTTCAGGTTTTAAGCGGACCATGTTTTTGTAATCCTGATCCAAGTCAAAGGGTTTCCCCAGATTGTCTTTGATCGTAGTCTTGAAAACATCATAGGGATTGTAATGCCATGCACTGAATTCATCCACATAACCACCCCAGGAAAGTCCTGTTTCCCGCGGATCATTGTTATAAGCCAGGTCAAAATAAAAATTGGTCACATGGGATAATACCACAGGAAATCCGGCGTTGGCCAGCCGATATGCGAGATCCTGTGCGCCCCACAAATTGTTCCAGACATAGGGAATTACATTTCCATCCGCCAGCTTTTTATTGGGTATATTTTTCCCATCTGCATCAGCAATGAGTCCGATCTCTTCCCAACCGGCGGTTTTGAGATTTCTTTTATCAAGTAATTTTTTAATACGACCATGGAAATAAGCATGCATATTGTGGGGTTTACCCAGCTCAGGTCGTCGTTTCAGGAGCGAATCGATCATGGGTGACGCGGTCCAGGCACCTCTTGGTACTTCATCACCTCCAACATGCCAAATTTCAATTTTTACACCGGCTTCCTTATACATGTCCAGCACAGCATCCAGTACGGTTTCATAAAACTTATAAACAGACTCTCTGGCAACATTCACCACGTTGTCATTATAATGCTGAGCTGAATTATAAACAGATTTATCTTCAGGGTCAATCAGTCTGAAAGCATTGGCTTCCTGCTCTTTTCCCTGCTTCATCAATTCGCGGTATCGGTGTTCCATCGCTTTGATGGCTGCTCTGGAGTGTCCGGGCATATTGATCTCAGGAATGATTTGAATGTGTCTTTTGTGGGCGTATTTCAATATCTCTATGAAGTCTTTCCTGGTGTAATAACCGCTTCCTGCCTTATCATTTACTTCAGCAAACGGACCTGAACCGTAAGAAGGATGCAAAAAGGGCGCATCCTTGGTGGTATGACCGCGTCTTCCACCTATGCCTGTCAATTCAGGGAGTGCAGGAATTTCAAGCCGCCAACCCTCATCCTCTGTCAGATGCAGATGAAGCGTATTGACTTTATAAAATGATAAAATGTCGAGATATTTCAGGATCGTTTTTTTCTCAAAAAAATGACGTGCAACATCCAGGTGCATTCCCCGGTATTTAAAACGCGGTGCGTCTTCAATATGGCAAACAGGAACGGACAGATCTTTACTGCCGTTGATGATCTCTTCCACAGGTAACAAAGCAATGAGGCTCTGAATACCATAAAAAACTCCCGGGTTTCCTGAGCCTTCGATGATAAGCTCACCATTTTTGGAGATGGTTAAATGATAAGCTTCCGTTTGATCTCCAAACAGATCTGGATCTGCAAGTTGAAGCGAAATATTGGTTCCATTAAGTGATTTTGGAGGGTTTAAATCGGGTTTTATACCGGTTAGACTCTCCAGGGTAGTAGCTAAATAGTCAGCTTCACTTTTCAACTCTTTCGGAAAATGTATGTGCACCGAAGGGCCAAAGCTGATTTTTTCGTCGGACCGGTTAAATTTTTGAGGCCTGGGAACAATAGGAGGGATCAGATCATCATCGATTTTCGATATTCCCTGATATTGTTGATAGAAGTATTCAGGCGTTGGATTAGGAAAATAATCACCAAGATGTTTGGTTGTCTGTTCAGCTCTGTTGAAGGGCAAAATGGTATAATTGAAGACTTCCTGAATATGTTCCTTTCCTTCATCATTTTTAAAAACAAAATACAATCCGGCAGGAGCATCGGACAAGCTGACCCACCAATGTCCATTTTCATAGACAATCTCAAGTTTTTCATAAGGCTGAAGATTGAAACCCTTGAGCGGAACCAATCTGTACCAATCACCGCTGATCCGTTCTATTTTAACAGGTTGTGGACTGTTTGTTGCAATGACTTCCCGTGGAGATTGATTGAAATATAGGGACCAGTTTTGGTCATCCAGCGCTATTCTTCCCTTGTTTTCGATGACAAATCTTGCTTTTACCCCGGGAATTTCCTTATATGTGTTACTTAATACTTCCCAGGTAATAAAAATGTCTTTTACTGCAGGGTGAAAACTTGGCTGACAAGCGGATATGATTAAGAAAAAAGCCGCTATAAATATAATCAGATTCCTCATAAAAAGAGATAAATTATTGAAACAAAATATTTAAAATACTGAATTTTAATACATTATAAAAATACAAAATACTTAATAACTCAAATCATGTATTTCAGCTATAAAATTACAATAATTATACCGGAATAAAATGTATCTGTTTGAAATGGTTTTAGGTGATCTTATGCTTTCTATTCAAAAAAGAAAACCTGCTCTGCCGGAAAACGGAGCAGGTTTTACCTGTAAATCAATGAATAAAATACCGCTGATAATAATTTTGATCACTCCTGCGGCATTTCGAACTCAAATCCCTGGTTTGGTTTTTTCTTGTCATTCTTTTCCAGTCCGAAATTGTACCTGATATTAATGCCAAACCGCTGGTTATCCGCATAACGGTCGCCATTCATGATGATGTCACCCTGATTGAGCTGGAAGCCGGTTACCATCGTGTGTAAAACGTCCCTGGCATTGAGTGTGACCTGAAGTTTTTTGTCCATAAACTGCTGTGTCAGCCCGAAATTCAACATTCCGAAAGTTTCCAGTTCAAGGAAACTCATCTGTCCTTTATAATACAGGAATCCATTCATTGTCAGCCGGGTATTATCAGTGATCCGGAGTGAATGGAACGTAAAAAACAACCAGCTACCTCTTTTGAAATCCAAAGGTTCTCCGTCATAGGTTCCTGTATAGCTGAGGTGATTGTATTGGGTTCCCACTACAAAAAAGTATTTATTGACCGGAGGCAAACCAACTATGAGCCTGAAATAATCTTCCTGGCTTTTTCCGATATTATCGTAAGTCCTGAGAGCCTGTCCTGAATTTCCTGGCACTGTATACATTACCTGGGAAATAATGCCTTCTGTACTTTTTCGTCCTACAGCGAATAAAGGCATATCATCCACACTGACATTAGCTTCCCAGTTGTGGGTGAACTGCGGAACGAGATAAGGATTGCCCACTTCACTCATGAATTGATCCACATATTGCAGATGTGGGTTGAGATTCTGGTAGGTAGGACGAGTGATGGTTTTTCGGTAGATCAAAAAGCCCCGGAGTTCGAAATCTGAAATTTTAAAAATCTTACGGCTCAGATAAAGAAACGGGAACCAATCCAACCTGTTGACCACAAAACTGGTATCCGAAGGAATGGTTTGCGCACCCTTCATATAGGTATGTTCACCTCTTACCCCTGTTTGCAGCAATATATCCCAGAACAATGGTTTGGAAGCCTGTAAATATGCTCCGTTTATATTTTCGGTGTAAGTAAATGCATTCGTGCGTCTGGAGTCCTGGATCCTTTCGGCATCTCCCTGTTTATAAAAATAGGATGCATCTGTTGAGTATTGTTGAAATGCGCTTTTGATGCCTGTTTCCAATTTAATATCATAAGGCAGTTTATATAACAAATCAGAAGAAAAATCCACAAAATGCCTGTTTTGATAACTCTTACCGTCACCAGAAGTGTTGATGATCTGTGGAAAAATCACATTTGCCAGGTATTCCTGTTCCATCTGATTGTTCGTAAAATTATAGCTTAATTTTGTTTCCCACTCTGAGCCCAATGAATCGATCTTGTATTTAATACCGAAATCGTTTTGGGAACTTAGAAAAGGAGTATGATTGTCTATGTCATTATCAATTTCTGAAAGTTTTTCACTCGTGAGTGCATTGATCAGGCTCAGACCCTGCGTATTGGAATTTGTCAGGCTTCCATTGAGCCTGCCATCGTAGCTCCATGTTATTTTTTCATTCGGAGCAAAATTGATACCATAGGACAGATTACCCTGATTGCTTTTGCGAATAATTTCAGACTGTTGATTGACCACAAATGGTGCTGAAGTCTGGCGGGTAACATTCAATTCATCAAAAGCTCCGTTGAAGGTATAATTTGCATTGACATAATAACTGGAGAATTCTCCGCCGTTGTTAAAACTCAGGCCTGCGAAATAATTACCTTGTTTTCCCTGATTCATGCCTGTGTTCACACTGCCAAATCTACCGATCTTGACCCCTTTTTTAAGAACGATATTGACGATTCCGCCTGAACTGGAAGCTTCGTATTTAGCTGAAGGTGTGCGTATCAGTTCAATCCGTTCCACACTTCCCGGAGGCAAACTACGCAGTATGGTGTTGAGGTCCTGATTGCCCATTTTCTGTTCACGGCCATTGATATAAACTGCTGCAGGAGCTGTGGTTCCGAGGAAAATACCGCCGTCCGGATCTACATACAAGCCGGGAGTCGCTTCAAGCAATTCGAGGGTATTGGATGTGGTGCTGACCAACGGTTCTACATCCACTATGGTCTTTTCCCCATCTTGTCTCATGAGTGGTCTGCGTGCTTTTACAGTAATTTCTCCGAGGTTGACAGAAGTTTCCTTCAGATTGAATTTAAAATTTTCCTTGTTTTTAACGACACGGATCGTTTTTTCAAGGGTTTCGTAACCTAAAAATTGGATCGAAAGCATATACATACCAGATGTGAGATCTCCAAAAACAGCTTTACCTTCCTGATCCGTAACGCCGGCAAATGACTTGTCCGAAGTTGTTTCATTCATCATGATGGTCGCACCCGGCAACGCCTGATTCTTTTCATCCAGCACTTCGATCACGATCGATTGTGCATTTGATACAAAGTGACTGATTGCCAAAAAAATAATAATATTTAAGAATTTACTGAAATACATAAAGTTGAAAAAAATTTAATTCCATTATTAAATGCAAAATTGATTAGAAAATTGTTTTTTTAAATTGATATTCTACCAAACAGTATCAAGGTTATTGTTGAATCATTCAACAACATACTGTATATCTGCATTTTAAAAAACGATTTCCCGTTTTTCCGGTTCAATGATTTAGACGGATAGATTGTTTTTTCAGACAAAATTAACGCCTGAAATTCCGACCTCCGAAAAAATGATGTGCATTGGTGTTTAAAAAAATCTGGTGTTCTCGATGGCAGTTGTCATCTCTGAATAATTGTCCAAAGATTCTCCTTTGCCTTCCCGGATCCTGAAATATTGGAGATAGATGATCATATTTCTTTTCTTGTGGTGTAATGCATGGATCATGGATGGAAATCTTTCCTGACCACCATCCAAATTAAAGGATGACTCAAACCTTTGTCCGTACTGATCGTTTACATTCAGATACATTTTAAGTACTGGCAAATCCCCTGGCACACTTAATTCCGGTAAAATCTGAACGAATTTCAGGTGTTCTTCCCCAAGAAAATCTCTGAATTCTTCATCATTTGGAACTTCACGTAAAGCCCGTATTGACATTGTATTGGTGTAAGCTACTTCATGAATAGTCTTTTCAGAAAACATTTTCGAACTCCTGTAATTGTATTGGCTGATCAAAAGGATTTGCTTTACATCGCTGCGAATATCATATAAAACCGATGTTTGCACCTCTTCTTCTCCAAAATTCATTACATGGGCTTGAAAGCTTGCAGGAAAAGGGATCGTTATGTGGAAATCAGCAGTAGGATTTTTGTTGCCACATGCCAAAAACATTAAACTGCCAATCACAGTGATAAAAATTTGTTTCATCCTTATATTGTCAGGGTTCATTCAAAACCACAAATATACAAAGCTTTCAATTATTTGAAGTTCTAAGTACAATGGCCTGAAATTAATCTTCAATCAATCAAATCACAGCTTTCTGTGATAACCAATAGAATGATTGAAGTTAAATTCGTTTAAACAGTAAGTTCTTATTCAGAGTTTTGGGGAGTTACGCGGAGAGCTACAGAGGCTTTCACAGAGGACCGCAGAGTTATAACCGACAAATTTATAACTCTTTGGAATTCTGTGTATAAGAGTGATTTTCTTTGAAATTCAGCGTTGGGGATGACAGCAAGGAATTTCCTGGCTGAAGGCAAAAATATGCGCGCAATTATTGAAACGACGATCCATGTCCTGATCAACAGGGCATTATTTCACATTTCTTAAATAATCAGCTGCACTCAAAGCTGCAATGGTGCCATCTGCCACCGCAGTGGTGACCTGACGATATCTTTTTACAATACAATCACCGGCTGCAAATACACCCGGAATGTCTGTCTTCATATCAGCATCCACGATGATCTCCTTTCGTTCATTCAGAGCAATCAGGCCTTTAAAGTCTTCTGTACCCGGAATGTATCCTATAAAAACAAAAGTTCCGTCGATGCCCATTTCCGATATTTTGCCGGTAGGTAAATGCTCTATGCTGACTTTTTTAAGTTTTTCGTCCCCAAAAAATCCCCTTAATTCAGATTCCATAATGAAATCAATTTTCGGATTTTTATCGACTTCCTCAATGGCATGTCTGAAAGCCTGAAAATGGTCGAATTGGTGAACGATCGTTACCTTATTTGCATAAGTCGTCAGTGCTACTGCTTCTTCCAGGGCTGAATTGCCGCCACCAACAACCACGAGGTCTTTGCCGGTAAAAAACTCACCGTCACAGGTGGCACAATAGGATACACCTTTTCCTTTAAATTCGTCTTCTCCGGGAATATTCAATGGACGAGGTCTTCCTCCGGGTGCCACGATAACTGATCTCGCCTGAAAACTACGGCCATCTTCGAGGTCTACTGATTTGATTTCATCATGGAGGCGGTAAGTCTGAATTTTTATATTGGATTTTATCTCGCAACCAAAGCTTTTGGCTTGTTTCTTCATGATGGTAGCCACCGCATAACCTGAAGTTGTTTCAACCCCCGGATAATTGGCTATTTCATTGGTCAGTACCATTTGGCCCCCGATGACACCTTCGTTGAGTATCAGTGTCCGTAGTTTAGCCCTTGAGGTGTAAATTCCTGCGGTCAAGCCTGCTGCACCGGCTCCAAGTATCATGACATCATAAATATTTTCCATAACTCATTGAAATAAAATGCCGGTTACCCATTGGGCAACCAGCATTGGTATACATTAAATCATTAGATTATTGGAAGTTGGCATCCAGAATTGAAGTGATCTGCTTGTGACTTTGGATACTTGAAGTAGCCTGCACCATTTTGCCGTTTTTGTAATAAACGGTAAAAGGCAAGCCCATAAAACCTCTGCACATGTCAGCATTGCGGATAGGAGCTGCTTCTCTGGAATCAAAAGCCATAGAATAGAATTTAATGTGTGGTCTTTCTTCCTCGAGCTCCTCCATCACTTCATATACCGGAATACACATCGGACCCATACGGCCACAGCATACCATTACGTTTTCATTTTCATTGATGATTTTTTGCAATTCATCAGCTGTTTCAATTTCGTGAACTGCAGTTTGCAACATTTTCATTCCTAAAATTATTTTATTATACAATTATCATTAAAATCGGGTGCAAAAGTAGATGAAGCGCAATCAAAACCGGCTTGTTGGTCATTGGCAAAAACCAACGCGCTGGTTATAATGTTATAACAAAAAAGTTATCATCCAAAACACAAGTCGCAATCAAAAATAAAGACCTGCAATTTGCACACTAAAATGGTTCATTTCGGATATGATACAATTTTGTAAATTTGTACTTCAAATAAACATACATGAGTGATCAAAATATAGGGGAAAAAGATTGTTTTCAAACAGTTAATGCTGCACATTGCTTCAGTTTGCTGATCCCTGATGACCTGGAATTTCTGAACGCTAAAAAAGCTCAGGTCAGTTATCTGAAGGGCGAAACGGTATTTAAACAAGGAGCGTTTGCACCCCATGTATTGTATGTTGTCGAAGGTTTGGTAAAAGTTTTTCTTCAGACCGGAGGTAACAAACAAATGAACATCCGCCTTGCCCGTCAGGGCGAATTTATCGCTTTTACCACTGTTTTTGAAGATACCGTTTATCCATACAGCGCAGTGGCCATCAAGGATGCTGAAATTTGTATGATCGACAAAACAGCGCTGAAACAGCTTTTGTATCAAAATCCGGATTTTGCACTCAGGATAACTGCCCGGAATTGCCAGAACGAAAAACGATACCTGGAAATGATCCAAAATCTTTCCTACAAGCAAATGCGGGGCAAACTGGCATCTGCCCTGCTGTATTTATCGGAAGAATTCATAGATGAAAGGGTATTTTTGTATCTCACGCGACAGGAATTGGCTGATTTTGCCTCCATCACCATAGAAAGTACAGTCAAATTTTTGAAGGAATTTGAACGGGATGGCATTATTTTACTGGATGGCAAGGATATCCTGATCTCTGACAAAACCAGGCTCAAGGATATTTATCAGAAAGGATAGTCATTCTCCTGACTAAGATCAATCACCATCATTTCTTCACTCCGATAAAAACGACCAATGGATAGTCTCCTTCACCCAATAAAAAAGCATCATAAAGGCCGTTCAAAGGTTTTTGTTCCATCTTATAACCGGTGTTTTCAAAAAGTGCAAACCATTTGCTTTCCGCGAATAATCCTGCGGTGGTTTCTTCGATATACGTGGTGAGTTCGCCATTTTGCCGGATCAGGTACAAAAGCGTGCTCCTGTAGGTATCCGGTTCAAAAGATCGATAAAATTGTTTTCGAATACGGTAATAGGTGTATCTTCCTTATCTCCGGTATAGGCAATATTGTTGTTCCTGAATATTCAATTAGGGAGTCAGCAAAAACATAAGTTGGAAAGTCATTTAATGCTATTGAAAAACTGCCACTATCTTGTTTGGTGCCAAGTAGCCAACCGTCGTGAAGTTTGCAAATCAAATACTATTTATAAGTTCCAAGTCGTGTTGAGCTTGTTGTCCAGGAAAACCATAAACTTTTCTGTATCAAATATTGATTTGTTCAAGTCAACAAAGTCGTCAGTCAAAAATGGTGCAATTGTTTGTATGCTTCTTTTTCGGTCATTCGTTTCTATGTCGTCATTTAACTGCCCCATAACGGTTAACTGTATGTGGCGTAGCCGATTGCGGGCTACTTTCCTGTCAAACCGAGATGAAGTAGATGCGGGAGATGAACCTGCAATAAACCACAAAACCGGCTATGACATATACAGATTGTTGGCGTTTCGTTGTTTTTTATTATAGTCAAATCGTGTGTCGGGGAGACATGCTCTTTAAACAAAATTGGTTGTGCGTCAGGTATGTGCGTTTGTTTAATGTGCATGACACTTTTATGGTTTACACTTTTTTTCTTTTAAATCAATATTTTCAATTTCAAATACATTAACGCTAATACATTCGAATTTGTCAGGCGTAAATATTGCCAAATTGTATCCTCCAGAAAACAATGAACTTTGGAATTCAACTCCGTCAAAACCAATTGATTTTATAAATTCAGATAAATACTGTGTTGGCAAATAATCTAATTCATTATCACTTCTACGTCGAGGTTTTGACAGGTTAGTTTCAAGAGTAGTTATAAACGGCAAATGAATCAGGAAATCTTCTAATTCCTCCTGCTCTGCCAATAATACTGGGTCATAAGTATCACCCCTTAAATTGATAACTTTTATATCTTCTTTTGCCCTAAATTCACCAACAGTAACGTAATCAAATAAAGAAGCTCTAGCTTCATAAAGAGTAGTTTTTATTTGGTCTGCGAGATATAAATAAGAAATTCCAGTTGGATTTGCTCTCCCGGCTTTTGCTTTGTCGGCAGGGGGATTGAGCATATCTGACTTAACAAATCCTTCCTTGGTTGAAATTCTTGCTCGATAAAACTTTTTCCCCTTGTTGATAGGCTTTTTGTAACGAATTAGTAATTCTTGTAATTTTTCTAAATCCAACGTATTTTGAATGTGAAAACGATTTGTTGTTTTTATTTCATCTGCAAACTTTTCCCATGATATTTGAAGTGGTTTAATTATATCAATACTTTCTGGGAGATTTGAGCAAGTTAAAACAACGTTGTTTTCAAACAGAGACTGATAAGCACCGTAATCATCTTTGACAATATTTTGCAAAAGCAGCTTGGTGTTAAGACCAATTTTTTCGGAGAAAATTTTATTCTGAAAATCAATTTCAATTTGAGTTTCTATTGAATTAATTGAATCAGGATGAACAGAATATAAATCTAAGATGTTTTGAAAAATTAAACTTAATTCTGCTGGATTATAAATTGAAACTTTTTTTGTACCACAAAAATCACAATCCCCAATTGTGTTATTTCTATTTATAATATCTTTTAGATAATTACTTGAGAAACATTCAGTGCAACAGTTCATTTCATATTAAATTTAGAACAAGTTCAATATGATGCATTATAGAAAGCTTTTTTATACTGCCTAAACCTGGGAAGTGCCCCGTGCGGTATAATTCCTTAAATTGTAAGATTGCGATAGTGTCAGGGATATTATTCTCTTCGCACCATGTTACCAATTTTTCCAGAGCTTCTGCAAATTTTCCACCAATATCAGAAGCATCATCGTTTGAATCAGAAACAAAATGTTTAATTCTTATTTTATTATCATTATCGGCATATGATAGATGAATTGCTACTGCATAAGGAAGAAAACCAGTTTCAGAGTAATTGTCACCAATAGTTAAGAAATCGGAGAAACCCTTAAAACCATCTTGCTGATAATATAAATGTTCTTCCGAAAATTGACTGTCCTCCACCGCTAAATAATCGACATTTTTTAATTGAGTAATAAAAAAATCTTCTAGCCCAACCCAAGTATTTCTGTCAAATTCTCTATTGTAACGCCTACTAGTTTTCTGAAAATAAATCACATTAATTATAAAACTAAAATCATCGGTAAAATCGATAATTGCTGAAACATTTGTGACAGCTTCATGTATTAAAGTAATTCCTGCGAATTCAATATCTCTTTCTCGAAGAATATTTAACATTTCTGGAACGTTAGTTTTCTCATTGACGATAATTGCTATTTGGTAATTACTAAATCCATTTAGTTGCTCCTGAATTACATCAAGCACGGTTCCCGAAGAATTTTTCAAATCACCTACCGATGGGTTTATTATGATATTGAAATTAATATTCTTATTTCTCAGCTCTAACAATGTTGATTTTAAGGTTGAAGAATTTTTTACAGGCTCAATGATTGGAGAAATACTCTCAATTTTGTTAGCCATTATCTCACTAATTTCTCGAAGTGCGATTAGTTCAAATTGTTTGCCTCTAAGGTATGGGAAATACATGCTATATGGTTTGGTTTAAAAAATCAAATAATTCTGAATATTCATTTTTATTCATATCTATTGAATAGCAGATGTGCTTTAATTCGTAAGGCGTTTTCTCAGATTTTAGTAAATCCGGACATTTTAGTTTTCGTTCTTTGAGTTTTTGAAAAACTACTTTTTGGAATTCTTTAACTTCTATTTGCTTAGCTAATGAAACACATTCTTTAAAAATCTGAGTGTTGGGGACATCTGGTAGATATCCAAAATATTGGTTTATGATATCTAAATATTCTGGTTTGCGTAAAGTCTTGAAAATTGTTAAGTGGTCAAAATACGTTGAGTTATCTTTTGCTTCAACAATTTCCTTTAATGTATTTTGTTGAGTATATTCAATAATTCCAATATTTGAGTCTCTGTATTCAGAAATTAATTTGTCAATAAACTTTGAATGCGTGACAACATAAACCTTATTTGCAAATTGACAATAATCTGAGACCTGTTTTGAAAGTTTATCTAAACTATCTAATTCTGTTTTTATCTCGAAAATTCTAACTTCTCCATTTAGCAAAACAAAATCTGCAATTGAACTGCCGATTTTGAATTCATTAATTATGGTCGTCGTGTTAAGGCTATATTTTCCTAAGAGTAGTTTATTGATTAAAGCATTTTTATACAAGTATTCACTTTTATAGTTTGTTTGTAATTCCTGATATACAAATTCAATTAGATTTTTCTTAGTTGTAGGAGTTTGTAAAGAAATGTGTTTGTTTATTCTATTATTTGTATATGAGTAATCCTTTCTTCTAACTATTTTTTTGAAGTTGGAAGGAGTGAAGATTTGTGATAAACTTCTTAAACTTTCTATATCGTTTTTTATCTCAATCATTGATACAAATATAATTAAACAACTCCGAATAAGTGTGCGCGTCGGCAACTATTTGGCTCTTTTGCAAGCTGAAGAATGGTCATTGAGAGATGGGCTTGCAAATGTGCCAAATGTTTGTTGGCAGTCTTTTTACAATGAACACCAACGTTTTGGGGCTTTGCGAAGGTGGGGAAATCGAAGTACAAATGTTCAATTTAGCACAAATGTTCATTAGAATTCCAATGTTCAAATTTAGTACAAATGCCCCACTTTTGCAAAACCCCTGTTGGCTGCAGTAAGATTTTCTGAGGAACATTCCATTTATATTAATGACTGTCTTTTAATAGAAAATATATTGGTTTATAACTTCCAAAGCCCATAAAGTAAACTGTCGAACTATGTTGTCTTATATTTTGGATTCCTTCAATTAAGGTTTCGAAATTGTGTGTTTTGCTTTTCCCGATTACAAAGTCCAAAATATCATCTTCGCTGTCTAAAATTTCAGTTGTATCCAAGATTTTAAATTCTGTTGTATCTTCTGTGTTGCATTCAATTTCATAATGGTGCTTTGTTTTGTCTGTCAATTTTATCCAAATACAATTTGTACTGTCATTTAATTCCCAAAAGTTATTAGCTAAGGGGCATCCTGCTAGCATCGGAATATTCATTTGTGAAGCTGCTTCTGCTCCTTCAATAAATTCATTGTTGATTTTAATAATTATCTTATTTTCTTTAAGATTTATTTTTGGTCGTCTTGGATAGAATCCAACTATTTTAAACTTGTCCTGAGCATGAATCTGCTTTGAAAGATTATTCCCTTCTCTCGTCATCCAAGGGAAAATTGGAATAACTACTTCAAATTTCAGTTTCAATATTGATGTCAATTTTGGAATTAAAACATATTCGGCTGTATGTTCACAAATAAAACTGGAATATTCTTCTTTCATATTTTTTTGTTTCTGATTACTGTCTGTTAGGGTAGTTTCGACTTATTGCAGCCAACTTGTTTATTGTCACAACAAATATATATCACCGTTCAGGTTTTTTATAATTTTCATCTTCCTTTTTAAGCTTATTATCAGATAGTTACATTAAATGGTTTGAAATCAGCGTCATCCTGTTCCAATCTAATTTCTGATAAACAGAAATATTTGATCACCTGATCACAAAATCTGTAGTACACAAACTGAAAATCATTATCACACAAATAGCAGTGAATGAATCATATACATTCCGGTCTGAGCAAAAAATACAATTTCTTTGATTTTATTCCCGGCAAGTTGAAGTTCTGTGTGTGCAGGTTGAACTACTTTACAATACGATAAATCCTCATAACCGGATTTTATAAGGAATCCAGTCATTTAACCCATGCTTTCAAAAGCATTTATGAGATCATTGATACAAGAAAAAAAGGTGTTTGCCCGTTTTTACAAATCCCTAAAAACAAAAGACTCTCGAGGAGAGCCTTTTGTCTGAATATTTCATTTTCAGTTAATATTATGAAATAGTAGTTCTTTGTCTCAATCCATCACGCAATTTGTGTGGATTCATTCTACCATTTTTCATAGAAACATTAACCTTTTTCACCGTTAATTACACCAATCCCTGTGCCAGCATTGCTTCAGCAACTTTTACGAAACCGCCGATATTGGCTCCTTTGACATAGTTAATGGTTCCGTCAGCTTCTTTGCCATATTTTTCGCAGGTACCGTGGATGTTGATCATAATGGTATGCAATTCCTGATCAACCCGTTCTCTTGTCCAATTGAGACGCATGCTGTTTTGGGACATTTCAAGTCCTGAAGTAGCGACACCACCTGCATTGGCAGCTTTACCAGGTCCATAAAGGATCTTGGCATCTACGAACAAATCTGCGGCTTCGTTGGTCGATGGCATGTTAGCGCCTTCTGACACGACAAAGCATCCGTTTGCAAGCAGTGTTTTTGCATCCTCTGCATTCAGTTCGTTTTGAGTAGCACAAGGTAAGGCTATATCGCATTTAACACCCCAGGGAGTCTTACCTTCAAAAAATTCACAATTGTATTTTTTTGCATATTCGCTGATACGTCCGCGTTTGACGTTTTTAAGATCCATTACATAAGCCAGTTTTTCTGCGTCAATTCCGTCCGGATCGTAAATAAATCCGTTAGAATCGCTGAGTGTAACGACTTTACCCCCGAGTTGAGTAACTTTCTCGCAGGCATATTGAGCTACGTTGCCTGAACCGGAAATAACCACTCTTTTACCGAAAATGCTCTGTCCGCGGGTTTTCATCATAGCTTCTGCAAAATAAGTACAGCCATATCCGGTTGCTTCAGGACGTATCAGACTGCCGCCCCATTCGAGACCTTTGCCTGTGAGTACGCCTGTAAATTCATTGCGGATACGTTTATACTGGCCAAACAGATAGCCAATTTCGCGGCCACCAACACCGATATCGCCTGCAGGTACATCCGTATCCGGGCCTATATGGCGTTGAAGCTCTGTCATAAATGACTGCGTAAACTTCATTACTTCATTATCACTCTTGCCTTTCGGATCAAAATCTGAACCACCTTTTCCGCCACCCATAGGTAATGTGGTAAGACTATTCTTCAGAACTTGTTCAAAAGCAAGGAATTTAAGAATTCCAAGGTTTACGGTGGGATGTAGTCTCAATCCACCCTTGTAAGGCCCGATTGCGCTGTTCATTTCAATACGGAAACCTCTGTTAATCTGGTATTCACCTTTGTCATCCAGCCATGGAACACGGAAAATGATCACACGCTCTGGTTCTACCATGCGCTCAAGAATACCCTTGTATTTGGGATTTTCTTCGATAAATGGCATGAGCGATTGTACAACTTCCTTCACAGCCTGATGAAATTCGACTTCACCCGGATTCTTGGCAATTACTTTTGCCATAAACTGTTCTACCTTTTGGTCAATGATGATGTTTGACATAATGATTAGTAATTTAGTTGTGAAATACAATTTTTTAACATACAATATTAATCAATTAGGCAGGAATTATCCGCATTTTATACTGTCTTTTTATTTGAATTAAGTACATGGAAATCAATTATTTGGATAGAACAATAAAAATTTGCGTGTTATTCTGAACCATTCTAAGCAAAACTCTTAATTCAAACAGCCCTTCATTGGCTTTCAACACTTGGAAGGCAAGGAATTTTTTTGATTGAATGCCAATTTTAAGCAGGAAAAATGCTTAATTAAAACAGACTAAAGATGCTGATTTACCCCATTTTTTTGTTCAATTTTGTAGTGAGTTTAAAAACCAAATCTTTTTAAAAAATGATCGACGAAAACGAACTGATAAAGGATCCCGGGGAAATCGGAAAACTGCTTTTTGAACGCACTGAAAGGTTAAAAGAGCTTGCTGCCATAAATCAGACCAATGATATTCTGCGCGAAGGAAAACCTGTGAATGAGACCTTGCAGCAACTGGCTAAATTATTGCCGGGTGCCTGGCAATATCCTGAATTTACTGTCTGTCGTATATCATATAAAGGAAAAGAATACGTTTCACCCGGGTTTCTGGAAACCCGCTGGCTCCAGCGTGAATCGTTCGAGTCGATTGATGGAAATTCCGGCTACATCGATATTTTTTATACCAAAGAATTCATCCATCTTGATGAAGGTCCATTTTTGAAAGAAGAGCGACACCTGATCTCCAACCTTGCCAGCGCCATCACCGGGTACCTGAACAGTCTGGCAGCAAGGGAATTACTGCGGAAAGCACGAATGGCAGAAAAAGCAAAATCTGCTGAAAAACCACATCCTGAAACCCCCGTCAGCGGAAAACAGTTGCTTCAGCGTTTCCTCAATAAAAACAATGCTGACCGGGACGTTTACCATGATCTTTGTCCGTTTAAGGTAAAAGAAATTTTACTGGTTGCCAATCTCTATGATGCTTACGCGATTGAGAAAGAAGGGCGTTTTTCTGAATATGTGCTGGGTGAATACGACCAGCTGAGCCTGACTTCTGTTCCGCGCATCACAGGCGTTTCTTCTGCCGAAGAAGCAATTTTACAACTCAATATAAAGCACTTCGATCTGGTGATATTTATGGTGGGCGTGGATAAAACGCTGCCCGTCAGTATCTCAGGACAAATCAGACGGGAATTCCCGTATATTCCCATTTTTGCTCTATTGAATAACAATTCTGATGTAGCATATTTCACTTCTGTGAGCGAGCGGTATAAAGCGATTGACCGTGTTTTTGTCTGGAATGGCGAAAGCAAAGTTTTTTTTGCCATGATTAAATTGCTTGAAGACAAAATTAATGTCGAGAATGATACCCGGGTCGGATTGGTCAGAGTTTTGCTCCTGGTAGAGGATAGCCCACAATATTATTCCCGATATCTACCCTTACTTTATCGCATTGTGATGGATCAGACACGCAGGATAATAGACGATGTGAGTACTGATGAATTGTATAAAGTTTTGAGACTTCGGGCACGTCCCAAAATATTACTGGCTGCAAATTATGAGGAAGCCATGCAAATCATATCTGATTACGATGATTTTTTACTATGTTTGGTTACGGATGTAAAATTCAACCGACATGGAAAGGAATATAAAGATGCCGGATTTGAATTGGTAAGTTATGTACGAAGTTTCAATGCTGATCTTCCTGTGATCATCCAATCGTCTGACCCCGAAAATGCTGGTCGTGCCACTGATTTAAGAGCTATGTTTTTCGATAAAAATTCCGAAAGTTTATCCCATGATTTTAAAAGCTTTATAACACATTATCTCGGATTTGGAAATTTCATTTATAGAAATGCAAATGGATCACAGATTGCCATTGCCAGGTCATTACGGGAGTTTGAAAACCTGCTTCGTACCATTCCGGATGAATCATTAATTTATCACGCACGCAAAGATCATTTTTCCCTTTGGCTTATGGCCCGGGGTGAAATTCAGGTAGCTAAAATTTTAAATCCAGGCAAAGTAACCGATTTTGAAAGCCCCTCAAAACTGAGAGCTTATCTGATTGAAGTGATCCAACAATTCAGAAATGAACAGGATAAAGGTAAAGTAATTCCTTTTGAGGAATCAGCGCTGTCAAAAAAACATAATGTGATCTCGCTTGCGCCCGGATTACTTGGAGGAAAAGGCAGAGGTCTGGCCTTCATCAATACGCTGATCTATAATTATGATTTCAGTAAATATGTTCCCGATATAAACATTCATTCTCCCCGTACTTCTGTGATTGGTACGGATGAATTCGAGTATTTTATTGAAAACAACCGTATCAATGAAAAAATAACAGATATTGATGATTATGAAGAGATCCGGCGTATATTTATTTCAGGAGAGCTAACAAATACTTTAAAACGCAGGCTGTGGATACTGGTTGAACAAATTACCAAACCGATTGCAGTACGTTCTTCCGGGTTGTTCGAAGATTCTTTGGCACAACCATATGCCGGAATTTTTGAAACATACCTTTTGCCCAACAATCATCCGGATACCAATAAGCGATTTTCGCAATTAATGGATGCCATAAAACTGGTTTATGCATCGGTATACTCACCTGAAGCACGCGGTTACATCGAAGCCATTCATTATAAACTCGACGAGGAAAAAATGGCCATCGTGATCCAGGAAGTAGTTGGCCATCAATACGATGATGTATTTTATCCACATATCAGCGGTTTGGCACAATCGTATAATTATTATCCGTTTTCTCACATGAAACCCGAAGAAGGGTTTGCAGTTGCTGCCCTCGGACTTGGAAAGTATGTAGTGGATGGAGGAAGCGCCTATAGATTTTCGCCCATTTATCCCAATGTTGAGATCTCTACTGCTGAAGATCTGTATAAGAATTCACAAGTCAGATTCCTGGCGGTAGATCTGGCAAAAAATGATGTCAACCTCCTCGAAGGAGAAATGGCGGGCTTGCGCGAAATGGATATTGATGTGGCTGAAAGGCATGGAACGCTTAATCATCTGGCTTCAGTTTATGAATTTGAAAATCAAAGACTTGTACCCGGTATAACTAATCCAGGACCCAGGGTGATCAATTTCAGCAATGTGTTGAAATATAACTACAGTCCAATGGCAAAAACCATTGAAACCGTCCTGGATATTGTAAAAGAAGCCATGGGAACACCTGTTGAGATAGAATTTGCACTTGATCTTACCCGGGATGCCAACTATAAAACTACTTTTTACCTGCTACAGATCAAACCATTGATAGGTGCCGAACAGGATTATCAGGTGAATATGGACAAAATAAACCGGGATGATATTTTAATTTTTTCAGAGAAAAGCATGGGCAACGGACTGATCAAAGACATCAGTGATGTGATCTACATTGATAACCGGGTATTCGATAAAAGTAAAACCCAGGAAATGGTTCTCGAAATCGAAAAATTGAATATCATCATGCGTAAAGAAAACAGGAAATATATACTGATCGGTCCTGGAAGATGGGGTACACGCGATCCGTGGATCGGGATACCGGTCAACTGGACACAGATCAGCCATGCTAAAACCATCGTGGAAACCAGCCTTGAAGGATATCCTCTGGATGCTTCATCCGGATCTCATTTCTTTCATAATGTCACCTCCATGAATGTTGGTTATTTTTCTGTTCAGCCTGAATTGGGAAACAGCTTTATTGACTACGAAATGCTCAATAAGCAGCAACTCATCCAAAAAACTAACTTTTTCAGGCATGTCAGGTTTGAAAATGCCCTTAACTTACATATGGATGGACGGAAACGAATGGCTGTGGTAACATGTAAACAAGAGGAAAAATGATAAAATTAATTTTCTATATACCTGTTTCTCATTTGATCATGGCAGACCCTTTTTGCGGTTAAGTTTTGAAGTGCTTTCTTGTCTCCTTTCTGGCAATCAGTTTGAAATAAAATCCTATTTTATTTACATTTCATTCTGATCATTGCCTGCTGTTTTTGCGAAATTTCCTGTTTTTAAATGATTTGGAAAGATGGTTTTTAGCAGTTAACTGCTAAACTGTTAGTGATTTTCACATAACAAAATATTAAACCAAAACTTCTGGATTAATTAATCTTTTAAATCAAAAATATGACTGAAAATATGTATATTTGTTCGATTTACTTTGTAAGTATTTCTTTTAAATAAAGCTATTTTCGAATACATGAAAAAGCTTCGGTTTATGGGTATTTGGTTAATTCGTGAGTTCAGATACTTCAACCAAAAAGTGGTCGTTTCCTCAATTGTTTCGATTTTATTTTCTATTCGGTAAATCTGGCAGGAATACTGAAAAACCATTGTTAGGTCCAAATTCCATTTTCAGGTAAAAACGTGTAAATGCTTTTTTTTTGTAGTTATTTAGGTGGTTAGCAATTAGTTTGTTAGCTTGTTATTTCCTTGGAATTAAGCGGGTACATCGAGAAAAAGACACCTGATTTGTTCCGGAATCAGAGGTTTTAACCCTTGGTATAAATCATTAGCTAAAAGACTTAAAACTAAAAGACTATTGAGCTAAACAAAAAGACTACTGAGCTAAACAAAAAGACTATTGAGCTAAACAAAAAGACTATTGAGCTAAACAAAAAGACTATTGAGCTAAACAATTACTTTTTTTTAATATAAAACCTTTAAAATGAAACACGGAAAACTAATGTTATTCATGCTGATTTTGCTGACACTTGGTTTGAATTCCTGCAGAAAGGATGCAGACAATTTCGTCGGCAGCTATAATGCCAGAGATTCCTGGGTGCTTCAGGGGCAATCCTCTTATCACGATTATTCATTTACCATTACAGCGTCCGCAACGGATGATTCGAAGGTTCTGTTGAATGGTCTGGGTGATATGCAGGGTGTTGCAGTGGAAGCCATCGTCAGTGATAAGAACTTGACAATTCCCCAACAAACTGTTTTCTACGATGGTGCAAACATCAGTTTATCTGGGTCAGGGTCGATTACGGGTGTAGACCTGACTATAAGCTATTCATTCCAGTTATCCACCATTGTGTTGAATGTTAATTGCAGCGCTACCAGACTTTAGATGAAATGATTTCAAACCTGAGTTCGATATAACAAATATTTACCGTGGTAGGCGAAGGGTTCCCGGAGTTCCTGAAAATTGTAAATATTGAGTCTAAAGATGAAATAAATCAAGTAGTTGATTCATCGATCTCAGGTTTGAGTTTTTTGTGGTCAAATCAAAAAAAGGAGTGAAGAACATTGAAGGAATCGATTTGAATCCTGTAAAAGTGTTCAAAGAGCCATCCACCAATCAATAAGTGTTTCCTGAATCCAATAACAGTATAAATTGTTATTCATATTCTATGGCTCATTCAAACCCGTTAGTACATTGGTGCTGCATTTTTTCGTACATTTTCAGGAAATCATGATCCTGCTGATCTGTTTGATCACTTGTCCGGATTCCTTCATCTGCGTCACAAGCATCCAGTCATGGAACATCCCCGGATATTCAAAATACCGGTAACCTACTCCGGCGGATTCCAGCATTTCCCGAAATCTTTTACAGTCAGGCCATAACAGGTCATGAGTTCCAATGAACACAGATACCGGACATAAACCCGACATATCACCGTATATCGGACTGACACAAAAGTCTTTTACATCCATCTTTCCGGCATAATATTGACCGGCTTTCTGAAGGCCGTCAATACTGAGTATCTTATCCTTTGCGTCAACCATTGGGATATCCGGGTGGCTCATGGTGACATCCAGCCAGGGAGAAAGCAGGATGATGTGAACGGGTTTTTTATGTTTTGATGTGTTCAGGCTTTGTGCCAATGCGAGTGCCAGGCCTCCTCCGGCTGAATCGCCCATTAAAATGATCTGTTCCAAAGGATATTTTGCCAACAGTTGCAGATAAAGCATTTCGGCAAAATGATGCACTGCTTCGCAATTTGATTCAGGTGCCAAAGGATAATCCGGAACCACTATCCTGCTCTTTGTGTGCAAGAGCAATTGCCGGATAAAAGCCCAGTGCAGGCTGCTGATGTTGCTCAGATAAGCTCCTCCATGAAAATAGAGGATTAATCGGTCCGGGTCAACTGATTTTGGAGTGATGATCCAGACTTTTCGTTCCTCATGGCTGATCTCTTCAATGTGATTGTTTTTATTTAATACCGCAGGGATCCGGGAGGGCTTTTTGGGAAATTTGTTTCTGATCACCAGGCGGGTAAAGCGTTTCTTGAATCTGAAAAACCCCAGCATGATCTGAATGAGCTTTGACTCAAAACTGTTGGGCGCTTCATGAATATAAACCCGTTTTTCCATTTTTTACTTGCTTTTCAGCACTTTATCAGCGGCCAGTTTTCCGGTCAAAATAGAGATCGGCAATCCGGCCGGGCTGTAAACCCATTGTCCGGCCTGAAAAATATCCGGCAAAGGGGTCAATACCGATTTTGCCACGTGGAGCATGTGATTGACAGAAGGCATGTAAGCGTTGGTAAATGCCCAACCAGTGATGGCACCGTCTGTATTGCCGGTCATTTTCCGGATGGTCAGCGGTGATGAAGAGAATTTTTCAATTACTTTTTCCTTCCATCCCGGGAAAATAGTTTCATCCAGTATATCTACCGTCAGCTGCTCCATCAGGTTTTTCATTTCGTTGCCCCAGCCGAGCGCATCTATTTTCCTGGAGAGCTTATAGTCAAAAAGCAAACTGACCACCACCCCGGTTTTACCTGCCGGAGCCAGGTTTTCATCCCGAAGGGACGGAATGGCGATCTCAAAAGTGTTGAGTTTGAAATATTCAGCCAGATAAGCCCTGACTTTGTCTTTCCACATGTTGTCCCCGGGTTCAATGGTCTCATCGAATAAAAATTTATTTATAACATCCTTTTGCACTATGGATAATCCTCTTTTATCCGGCGTATAGAAAAAATGGCCGGAACAAATGTCTCTGAACCATGATCTGTCCTGTTCAACCGTCATATACACGGTAAAAACCGAATCGGAACCTTCAAGATCTTTTAATGACGTTCTCCTTTCTGACACTTTGTTTTTCAAATCAGCTGATCTCAGGTCTTCAATCGGTATCAGGTTATACAATTGCTTCATGTCACCGGCCCAGACAAGGTGACTGTATGCTGTCCTGTTTCCATGGTGATCTTCAACAAACTTTTCTTCTGGGTGGACCATCTGAATGATCGTATCTGTTTTGATCACACCGTTATTAGCATCGATAAAAGAAGCAATGCGGTCAGTGATGGTGGCCGTTCCACCTGTGGGATAGTGATAATCCAGGTAAAGGCTGAAGTAACTCAGGGCAAATGAAGCCGGAGTTTTTTGAAAAAAATGCTGCGCGATGATATCGATCAGCGCCTGGTTTTTGGTAAACTTTTTCAGATATTCCTCAACCGGATCATTCAGTTTCCTGATCTTTCCGATCGTCAGCAGGAATTTCAGCATCCAGGGCAATAACTCCCTGAAGAGATATTTCTTGTTTTTGGGAATATCCATGAATGCCGGGTTGTCAATGCCATAAAGCACATCCATATATCCCATTATTTTCCTGATCTCTTTGATGATGGCAGACACATCTGCAGCATTTTCAGGGTAAAAGGACTGCAGGAACACCTCGTATTCGTCCAGACTGTTTTTGCCGGTGACGTTCATGACCTTATCTGCAATGCCAATCGAAGTGGTGCTCTTTTTGAATTCGATATCAATACCCAATTGTTTTAGCATCGGAAATACAATACCTGAATTTTCGACAGACCTCAGGCCTCCGTCAAAAAAAACACCATTTCTCTGAAAAGTCTGCACCAGGCCGCCGGTTTTGGATTGTCTTTCGAACAAGATCACCGAACGACCGGATCTTGCAATATAAGCCGCAGCAGTCAGTCCTGCGATACCCCCGCCAACGATAACCACATCATATTTCATCGTTTTCAATATTTATATGATACAATTACATTTTCAACCCGATCATCTCCAGGCTCCGTCTGAATATTTCCTTTCCCAATACCCTGTTTCTGGCATGTTTAGCCGGGATCTCTTCGTTGGTCAGGTTAAAAAACCTGCCGCTGACACCCTCCATTTCCGGGGAAGAAGCAAGGTAATAAATCGCTTCTCCCGATATTTCCGGGTTTTTGAGCATCGGCTGAATGAAGTATCTGGAGATGAAATTATAAACTTTACCATTGTTGGTACCGATGTTTGATTTTACAGCACCGGGATGCATGGCGTTGATGGTAACGCTCGTTCCGCGCAGTAATTCATCCAGTTCCCAAACCGTCATCAATTGCGCTGTTTTT
This sequence comes from Saprospiraceae bacterium UBA2365, assembly GCA_002344345.1. GTDB lineage: Bacteria > Bacteroidota > Bacteroidia > Chitinophagales > Saprospiraceae > UBA2365. Next base: position 1,597 of record DDTL01000195.1, on the reverse strand, counting down.
GAAGCACCATATCCGAGATAACCGTTATAGCTCCGTTTGTCCCAGTTCAGGTCATCCATGTTCAATCCGTTAAAACGATGTCCTTCTGAATTGACATGGATGATCCTTGCAGGTGCGCTTTCTTTCATCCTGCCGAGCAAGGTCATCGTGATCAAAAACGAAGCAAGATGATTGACACCCCAGGCCATCTCAAAACCATCAGTAGTCAATTGCCTGGTGGTCATGTGAACCCCGGCATTGTTGATCAGCACATCGATCCTGGGGTATTTCAGGAGGATGGTCTCCGCAGCGGCTTTGACCTGTTTGAGGTCAGACAGATCAGCGATAAGGTATTCCGGATCGCAAGGGGTTAAACTACGGAGTTGTCCGCACAGTTTCTCTGCTTTTTCCCTGTTCCGGACGATCATGACGATTTTTGCACCGGCTTTGGCCAGTCTGAGCGCAGCCTGATATCCGACCCCGGAGGTGGTTCCGGTAATAACGCAGATTTTACCATCCATTGAGGTATTGGATATCCTTTGGGTTTTCTTGCCTGAGGATATAAAGTTGAGTTCTTCCGGAAGTTTAAATTTTATACCCATTATCCAAATTTTTTAACCAGAAAACGGCGATACATCTTGCCAAATCGCGGAATATTATTGAAAATATCTCCCCACAGATCGTAATAGTCCCTTTGTTCTTTGATCAATCCGTCTTCGCTCAGCGTCAGCCTCGTGCATCCGAAAAGCGGAGTATTGGGATATTTTTTGAACATCATGGTCATGATCCATTCGAATATGATGATGTTTTCATTCTGTGTAATGTTCAGTATCTCCATTTGGAGTTGCTGCGTGCGTGTGGTCAGTCTGTTGCACATCGCGATAAAGTCTTCTTTACCCTCAATTCGCTGGATCGTATCCTGAAAGATGATCTCGTCGTGATAGTATTTGAAAATATGCGACCAATCCGGTTTGCCTTCGGTATTATAGGTTTTAGACCAAAGTTCTTTGATGGTTTCTGCGTTTAATTCTAATTTATCTTCTGATTGATTCATAGTCATGGTACTTCAATGACACAATTATACGGATTCCATTCATATTTTTTTAAGGTTAGCAATGAAATCAGGGCAACTTGTCCAATATTGCCATATTATCTTGCCGCACCCTGAATCTCTTTCATAGCAAGTCTGGTTATGATAATTTTCAAAGTATACAATTATCTTTTCCGGATGATTTAATATTAAAGATCTACAGGAGTGTTTCGGAAGGCAATTACCATCACATATCCCTTTACTTTTGAGCCCTTTGGAATTCAAACACAGGATTATAAGACGATATAAACGGTCCTGAAACATGCCATTGCTTTTTAGACCTTGATGTATCGGGAAAATCTCTTATCCATCCAACCGGTGTTTAAATGATCCGATGGTCAGAAATTCTTTATTTTGAGTGTTTGTCTGCTATTTCCCTGCGGCATGGGTACTTGCAAAGTGTCATTTAGATGTAATGGATTGAACAGCTGGCTGGAGGGATCAAATAGAAGATGCTGAATTTATTTTTTGATGTTGGTTTTTTTCGGATCTGATCATATGATTGATCATGTCACCCCTTCGGGGCTC
>DDTL01000053.1 GCA_002344345.1 Saprospiraceae bacterium UBA2365 | reverse complement strand
GTATCATTCATGGTGGAATGTGGTTTGGGTACAATAAAATCATCTACACAAATGACCGCTTCGGCTTGCTCAATGCTGCGAACGATCGGTTTGATGAATCTCCAATAATCCTTTTGTGTAAATTCATCTTGTGCCAAAAACCTGCTGATCTGATCGTGGCTCAGGTTTCCGTCTAACATTTTAGACATACCTACTGCTGTACTAAACTTGAAACTTGTAAGTAAATAATCGCTGTACAAGTCCATCAGTGCTGAATTCTTCATAGTTTTCTAAATTTTGAGATTCAGCGCAAAGTTAATACATATAATTATTTTTTATATATACAAATTTTTGACCTGCGAAAGGTCAGTTAGTAATTAAAGCTTAAAGTTGTATGCGTTTAATCTATGAAATAAAATTTTGAACATATTTTACTTTTTGATAGTCAATGACAGGATCTGCCCAGTTCTTTTCCCGATTGATATCCCTGTTCAAGTAATTCCATTTCTTTGATATCTTCCGCCGTCCAATGCATTTCCGGATCGGAATCCAGCACAGGTTGGCCTGCATTGATCCATGCCGTGAGCCAAAGAGACCCAAGAGCCAGAACGGATTCCTGCATCCTTCTTTCAACCATACCAGCCAGAGCCTTATGATAGGCTTCGGATAATTCTTCTGATGGAGTTCTGACCACCATGTTTGACCTTATTTCATAGGCATACTGCCGATCTTCCGGAATTTGCTCTCTGATTTTCCTTTCCAGTGTCAGGACTTCATGATGAAGTCGGTTGCTTTCAATCAGCGTATTCCACGCAAACCTCTCTATATCAGGAATGTATTGAGCTTTGCCTACAAAATAATTGTATTGTGCTTCTGCAAACATTTCAGGAAGCCTGCTTTCCCAGAATGCGTGGATGCCTTCCTGACCGGTCAGCTGCCCGTTGTAATTTTTTGCAGCATGCAATGGAACGTGCAGGTCTGCAACATAATGACCCAGATCTGTGGCCAATCTCAAAATTCTTTTTTTATCCCCGGATTTGAAAGCTTGAACCAGTTTGTCACATTGGATATTGATATAATATGGTAAAATGCCGTGTTCCGTGAAATGCTGATCAAATAATACCTCTTTTACAGGAATGAAACTTTGTTTTATCCAGGACAATTGATCAGATGGATATCTGAAATGAGGTTCATGGAAGGCAGACATTAATTCTTTTTTGGCAAAATATAAAAATTCTCTGTTATCAATCTCCAGGCCGAGCGTTGAAATCACAGTAGAATCCATCTCATTGCCTGAGTTTTGTAATTGAAATGTGTCGTTGTTTTGTGTAATGATCTGGATTCCCAGGTATTTCATATAAGCATCCTCCCATCGATGAGGTACATTTTCAAATGGATAGGTTCCCCAATGGTCTATATCCATGAAGTGTTTGAGCGCTTCACCTTCGACTACATACCGACGTTTGTCCGGGTCTGTTGCATGCACGGAAAGGTAATCTATATGCTTTTTAAAGAATACCAGCATTTCAGGTGGCAGGATAAATACAGCCATTCTGTTGATGGTTTTGTGAGCATAAAATCCCCATTGTATGGCTGGATTGGAAAAGGAAGCCAACAAAATAATTGTTGCCATTGCAGTAGCGTATAAAATTGTGGTTTTCATAAGTATGTTTTTAATAATTTTAAGTGAAACGGGTTTTGATGAACTGATCAGAATATAAAGGTAAATATTCTGTTGTAGTTTCCAAAAAAAAATTAATTTTAAGTTATATTTACGAATCAATATTTAAAAAATTTCTTTAAGGATGGTCTTAGTTAGCACATCAGTTGTAAAGTATTTTAATAGGTTGGATTTGAAAGCGAAGATTGAACAATGGGTTCGAAATTTGCCTGAGAAAGAAGTGTTTTGGCGCTATTAAAACGTAACTAACTATTAGACAGTGAGCTAAAAGACTATCATGCTTAACAAAGACCAAAGGATTGATAGATCCAGGATGGTTGTTATTTATTAAAAGCTAAAATGCTTCATTGAACAAGTAAATTTGATTGAGATGCAACGCAGGAATTTCAGCAAATTGATTTTAATGGGTACCGGATTGGGTATGGTAGCCTGTTCTCCTTTGACCGTGCTTGATCCTCCGCCTATCGGCCCGAGAAACGTCATTAAACCAAAGGCACTGAAAAAGGGTGACACCATTGGTTTGATAGCGCCAGCCAGCCCTTTTACAGCATCTGTATTGACCAAAGCATTGGATCAGATCGCAGCTCATGGATTTGAAATAAAACTTGGCAAAAATCTTCAAAATCAATTCGGGTATCTGGCAGGAAGGGATGAAGAAAGGATTGGAGATATCCATAGTATGTTTGAGGATGAAGAAGTGGATGCCATCTGGTGCATCCGCGGAGGTTACGGGACTTCAAGAATACTTCCGTATTTAGATTATGATCTCATTGCAAAACATCCAAAAATGCTGATTGGATACAGTGATATCACAGCGCTGATACAGGCTATCTACCTCAAAACCGGTTTGATCGGGTTCCATGGACCTGTTGGCAGTTCTACCATGACTGCTTATACGGATCAGTATTTTCAGTTGGTTGCCATGAATGGCTTTGAACCGGTAAGCATTGAATTGAATAACAATCATAGTGGGTCCGGAACCAACAATATTTACAGGGTGATCACTCCGGGTGAAGTGACCGGGGAATTGGTTGGTGGAAATCTTTGCCTTCTGGCAGCCCTTGCAGGCACTGAATTTCAAATGGATTTTACGGATAAACTGGTTTTTTTGGAGGATGTGGGTGAAAAACCATACCGTATTGACAGGATGCTCACCCAACTTTTACATTCTTCTAATCTGGCGAAGGCAAAAGGCATCATTCTGGGAGAATTTGCGGATTGTGAAGCTAAAGAAGGAGAGTTTTCTTTGACATTAAAGGATACGCTGGATTTCAATCTGGGAGGTTTGGAAATTCCGGTATGTTATGGTTTTTCTTTTGGCCACATCAGTGATCTTTGCACCTTACCCGTTGGTATCATGGCCACATTTAATACAGAAAAAAAGCGTCTTGATCTTCTGGAAAATGCAGTTGTTTAAATGTAATTCCGGCGCGTTTTAGCCTTATTTCGGGCATAATTTGCTATTTTTGATGTATAATGAGGTAAAAAACTCTTTTATTTGGTTTTTTATACAAAAGTTTTTGAAAGTCGAAGTCCAGCGGTCGATCCAACTGATCAGAATCCTGATGGTATTCAGCTTTATTTATTTTTCAAATCCAAAAAATTTCGATTCACATGCAACTAAAATATTATACTTACGATCTGGTTCTTAAACACACTTTTACAATTTCCCGGGATTCGTATGACATCCAGAAAACATTGATCGTTGAGCTCGGACAAGATGGCTTTAAAGGTATAGGAGAAGCGACCGAAGACACCAGTTACTATGGATTCAGCATTGAAGGAATGATAGAAAAATTGGAGGCTTTGAGGCCAGTGATTGAAGCTTATCAACTGGAAGACCCTGAATCATTTTGGGATTATCTTCACCCGATGCTCCATGATGAGCGTTTTTTACATTGTGCCATAGATATTGCAGCAAATGATCTTTACGGAAAAATTGAAGGTAAACCCCTATATAAAATATGGGATTTAAGCATGGATCACATTCCGATGACGAATTTTACCATCGCCATTGATGAGATAGATAAAATGAAAGAGAAGTTACTCGAGCAGCCCTGGCCATTGTATAAAATAAAACTGGGAACTGACAATGATATAGCCATTCTCAGAGAACTTAGAAAACTGACTGATGCTGTTTTCCGTATTGATGCCAATACTGCCTGGTCAGCAGAAAATACTGTTAAGAATTCTGCTATTATGAAAGATCTGGGCGTAGAATTTATCGAACAGCCCATGCCTTATGAAAGTTGGACTGAAATGGAATGGGTTAAAAAACACAGCGCATTACCTGTCATGGCTGACGAATCTTGTCGTACTGAGAAAGATCTTCCTTTATGTCTGAACCGCTTTCATGGCATCAATGTCAAACTGGTCAAAGCAGGCGGGATCACTCCAGCCAGGAGAATGCTTTTAGAAGCTAAAAAAATGGGTTTTCGGACGATGGTAGGTTGCATGACGGAATCATCTGTTGGCATTGCTGCTGTGGGGCAATTGCTTCCTTACCTGGATTATGTTGATATGGATGGCGCTTTGCTTCTAAAAAATGACATTGCAAGCGGTCCAATCATCAGGGATGGTATCATCACCATTCCGGATCTTCCCGGAACCGGCGCAAAACTTCTTGAATAATAAGGACTTTCCATTCCGATCCTGAAAAAAATGAATTTAAGCAGAATTTTCAGTAACACTGACTATTTGGGAGCCCTGGAACACGACGACTTCTCGGTCTTTGTGACAGAGGGGATGAAAAAGTATGGTGTCCACTTTGCAGGTTCAAGGCTTTCAAATACCTGTCCTGATATTTACGAGCAGGTCGAACAGTATTTTATCGATAAATATGTTGCAGAAGCGGCAATTTTAGGTTCATCAGGTAGTTTTATGGGCCCGATGATCTTAGATTTTTGCAAGAATAAGGACGTAGTGCTCTGTCAATCGGGTATCCATCCTGCATTGCAATTCAAGTTGTCCGGAATGTTCCGATTTGATGATCTTTCTCAGGTGAAAAGCTTGCTACACCGCACGAATTATACAGAAATTGCCATCCTGGCGAATGCCAATGATCCGATTACATTGAGAACTTTTGATTGGGACAGCATTAAACTTCTGCCTCGCAACATAACCATTCATTTGATCATAGATGATTCCCATGGCATTGGCATAACGGGCTCAAATGGAATCGGAGCCTTTGCAATGAAAGAAAAACTTCCGGGAAATATCAGATTTTCAGTATTGGCATCATTGGGAAAAGCCTTTTCTGTTCCGGGAGGAATCATTTTTGGAGATAAGGAATTGGTAGATCATGTCAGACATTCATCCGAATGGGGTGGGTCTTCGCCTGTACCGCCTGCTTATGCCCATGCTTTTTTGAAAATGCAGGATCATTACCGATCCGGCTTAGCCAAATTAAGACAGAATATCAGATGCTTTGAGGAAAATATTGACAGGAAACTGATACACTCATTACCTGAATTCCCGGTTTTTGTGCTTAAACCTCCTAAAATGTCAGAGTTCCTGGATCAATTTGGTTTTACCATATCATCATTTGGTTATCCCAATGCAGGAAATCCCAAAGTGGAACGTATCGTGATCAACAGTGCCAAAAAAAAGATTGACATCCTCCAATTGGCGGAGGCTGTCAATCTTAAAACTTCTATTGTATCTGATTTTTGATTCAGATGATCAGTTTTCGTTGTTAACCAATAACTCTTTTTCGATAACTTCGATCAAGGCTGATTTGGGCAATGCACCTGCCTGCATCATAGGTTGGCTTTCAACCGGGATAAAAAGGATGCTTGGGATACTTCTGATCTGAAAAACAGATGCCAATTCCTGTTCAACTTCAGTATCAACTTTATAAATATTCAGTTTTCCGCTATAGGTGTCAGATAACTCTTCGAGAACCGGGGCAACCATTTGGCATGGTCTGCACCAATCTGCATAAAAATCTATGATCGCTGGAATTTCTCCCTTGTATTTCCATTCCTGTTCTGTGGTATAATCAAAAATATCGTCAAGGAATTGTTGTTTTGTCAACTTAATTGTGGCCATTTGAAAAGATTTAATAATTAAAATACGTATTTTTAAACATAAATAATGCCATCCTGATTTATTTCACAATTTTGGCAATGTTGGCTGAATAATCTGTCATTTTGGCAAAAAAAATTCTGTTTCCACGAAATATTGGCATAAATGGCAGTTTATTGAATGATTGGTCATTAATTTGTTGATTTTGTTATTTTTACTTTTATCAGAAAAAAACTTCCTTTTACATTTCGATGGAAAACTTCTATATTTGCAGGCTAAAATTTAAAGTACATGTTTGACAATTTAACCGGACAATTAGAACTGGCGTTAAAAAGCATTAAAGGAGAAGGAAAGTTGACAGAACTTAACATTGCCAAATCCATCAAAGAGATCAGGAGGGCTTTAGTGAGTGCGGACGTTAACTATAAGATAGCCAAAGAGTTTACTGATAAGGTTAAAGATGAGGCACTCGGCAAATCCAATTTGCTCAAGGCGGTAAAGCCAGGCGAACTGATGGTAAAGATTGTCATGGATGAAATGATTGAGCTCATGGGTGGACAGGCTGAGGGTATCAATCTGACAGGAAAACCAACGGTGATTCTGGTTGCAGGATTGCAGGGATCCGGAAAAACTACTTTTTGTGGAAAACTGGCTTTGCACCTGAAACAAAAGAAGCATAAAAATGTATTGTTGACGGCTTGTGACGTATACCGGCCTGCAGCCATTGATCAATTGACCGTTATAGCAGAGAAAGCAACTGCAACAATCTATAAAGAACCTGAATCAAAGGATCCGGTTTCAATCGCAAAAAATGCCATCGAATTCGCCAAAACAAACAATCATAATGTGGTCATTATAGATACAGCAGGTCGTTTGGCCATAGATGAAGAAATGATGGATGAGATCAGGAGGATTGATCAGGCTGTTCAGCCTCACGAGTCACTATTTGTTGTGGATTCAATGACAGGCCAGGATGCAGTCAACACTGCCAAGTCCTTTAACGATGTACTTGATTATGATGGTGTGGTTTTGACCAAGCTTGATGGTGATACAAGGGGTGGTGCAGCATTGTCTGTAAAATACATTGTGGGCAAGCCGATTAAATTTGTCAGCGCGGGTGAAAAAGTTGAGCAACTGGATATGTTTTACCCGGACAGGATGGCTCAGCGGATTTTGGGTATGGGTGACATTGTTTCTCTGGTTGAAAAAGCACAGGAACAATTCGATGAAAAGGAAGCTAAGCTGCTCGAGAAAAAAATCCGCAAAAACAAGTTTGACTTTAATGATTTCCTGAGTCAGATCGCTCAGATCAAGAAAATGGGTGATCTGAAAGGATTGATGAATATGATACCGGGTATGAACAAGATCACCAAGGACATGGATATTGATAATAAAGCATTTTCCAAGGTGGAATCCATCATCCAATCAATGACACCTGAGGAGCGCGCTAATCCTGAGATCATGAGTATGAGCAGGAAAAGACGCATCGCCAAAGGATGCGGACGTGATATCAACGAGGTGAATATGTTCATCAAACAGTTTGATCAGATGAAAACGATGATGCACAGGATGACAAAAATGAAAGGACTTCCTGATATGTTTGGCGGTGTGCCCGGCATGGGCAGACCCGGCAGGTAAAATCCAATATTTTCAGAAAGTTAGTTTTGGTATTTTTTGTAATTGTACAAATTGTTTCTAATAAGTATACACGAAACCAAGCCCAATTCCAAAAATGCCAGGCTTAAGCGATAGCGCTTTGTCATCTGTCCAGTTTGCCAGATACTGATTGATAAAGATATTCATTCCGGCGTGTAATTGAGGAGTCAGGAAATAGCTGACACTAAACCGACCGTTCAATCCGATTTTAGGGTAAGGTTTAAGTCCGGGAATTTTACCATTGTATGCTACAATGTCGCCATCATATAAAGTTTTTCCTTTGCCAAATGAAACAACATTGATGGTTACGCCAGCTTCTGCCTGCACTAACCATTTACTGTAATTGTAGAGATAACCAATGTTCACAGGTATACTGAAACCGGAAATTCTGTTTAGGTTTTGAAGTTTGCGGAATATTGTTTGATCCACTTGTGCTGCTCCACGGGTAACTGTTTCGTTGCCTGTCAGCACGTTGTATTCAACTTTTGTTATGATATCATCAAGGTTTATAATACTCTTTTTCACTCCGTCATAAGAAAAAACACTATATAGTTGTTGATAATCAATGCCAGATGAAGCATAAAATCGGTTGTTTATTTGCCGGTTATATTGCATGGAAAAAGAAAAGCCGGGTAATGTACGCTCAGATATTGAAGCTTTGTGTTCAGCGGATGTCAACTCAAAAGTTGTTTGCTGTCCGGTTTTCCAAAAAGCAATACCACCATCTAATTTCCATGTATTAGATGTATGCTTATCGAATTTTCTGTTATTATGTTGTTCAAGTTGCAATGGGGAAAAATATGGTTCCAGATCATCTTCGGGATGTGATTCAGAAACGTTATAAACATGCGTTTTTAAGTGGTTAATGAGGCTTATTCTTTTGTCACGGCTGTTTTCTGAAAAACTGATTTCTTCAATAGTAGCTGTCGGATTTATTATTGTGAAACCAACAATCATTTCCTTCGGGATTGTACCGTCCGGATCTTTCATTCCATCTTCCTCATTTACTGAGGCTAGGACAGTTTTTTCATTATATTTTTCAACGACAGTTTGAGCATATGGTTTTCTTGCTGAATTGTTTTTGGAAAGGAATTTTGACTTTGTCTCACTTAATGACAGATCAGAATATTCTTCGACATGTTCATCTTCATTAGGTTCATTTTTTCCGTTTTTGATTGCATAATCAATAGCTGCAGTTTTCTTTTCGGGAGAGCCTGACCTTGCAGGTTCATCGTTTATGTAATACAATGTTGCTGAGATCAACCCGATTATGCCAAAACAACAAATAAAAAATAGGATCCTTTTTTTTCTCTTGTTACGGTTCATCCGAGTAGCGATGCCATCCTTCATGTTTTCCCATGAGAATTCTTCAGGCAAAGCATCGTTTTTTCTCCATTTATTCATAGGTTGTTTAGAATATTCCATAAGCGATTTGGTTTTTTTCAGTTACGAGATTGCTTTTGATCCATTTAATTGCTCTGGACAATTGTGATCTGGAGGTTTCGGGGGTAATTCCCAGCATTTCTCCGATTTCTTTATGAGAATACTCATCAATAACGGACAACAGGAATACCGCTTTATAACCAAGAGGCATATCCAATAGTATATTTTCTATTTCATCCTGACTCAATTCATCCAACCAACTCATAGATGTTGGTTCTTCCGGATATTCATTTGAGGTCGCTGGAGCAATAAAACTGAACTTATTTTTGTTTTTTAATAGCCCTATGCACTGGTAAACAGCAATTTTTGAGATCCAGGCTTTAAAACTGCCTTTTTTCTGGTCAAAATTTTTCATACTTAAAAAGATCTGTGCAAAAATCTCTTGCATAGTATCTTTTCGGTCATCAACATGGCAAAAATAGTTTTTGACAATGGTATAAATGTAGGGAGCACAGGTGTTGTACACCTGCTTATATGCGTTTTCATTACCCGCTCTGCATCTTTGTATGGTATTCAGATCAATCACTAACCTAATGCAAATACTATTTTTTCTATTTTTATCAGTATATAATGCGAATCAAGGGTTAAAGTTAATTCTGCAGATAAGCAGGATTTTCTCACTTTTTTGCCTCGATCCTAAAGGATGAAAGCGAGAAAATCCTTTATCTTCCTTTAGGATTGAGGCCAAATAAAGGATTTTCGGAGCTTTTTTTCAACCCTTGATTCGCATATATAATTTGCCTATTTAAACTGACAATTATTAAGTAATGTAAAAATATCCTCAATGGAATCTATCCTGATCCTTGAATTGGAGGGATAGTCCAAAACAAAAACCGGATAATCCAAAGTGTATTCAATCAGATCTGACGATTCCAGGACATTGATCATTTGATCCAGATCACTGAAAATCTTTTGTGTACCTTGTCCATCCTGGCACTTTATTGGAAATTCAAGGCTGTAGCATGGAACAGGATTAAAAATTGTCGTCCCCATCAGCAATAAAAGCAGATCGCCCTGATAAAAGCAATTATTCAATAATGTATTGAGCGCCTGTTCGCTTTGAACCTCCACGATGTTTCCTTCCTCATCTTTGAGTTTTATTGGAAATGCAAAGCCTGCAAATTTACCTTGCTTGAAAATATGCTCCAATGTAGCTGCATTCTGAACCTGCACAAATTCTTCCGCACCGACTACCCAAACATTAATCGGGAAAACATATTCGTAACAACCCAGGTAAAAATAATTATGCAAAACAAATGTGGAGTCATATTCCCAGATCATATTATTGCAATCCATTAACACATTCATCAGTTCCTCTGCAGAACCAGGATATATGACCTGATCCTGATCATTTTTCAACCCTACATGAGGAAAGTGGAAAAAATAAGTTTGGATGGAGAGGAGTTCGACGTAAGTGTTTCTGTCTTCAACTTTTATAGTATTACCCACTTCATCTTTAAGAAATAATGGAAATTGGAGCTCAAAACAGGAGTTTTCAAAACTGATATCAAATGCCTGGAAATATGAACCGGTGGTGTCTGTTTCTGTCGGGAAACAACCTGCAGTAGTTGATGCCAGTTCCCAAAGATCATTTAGGTGAAAAAAGATACCTAATTCATCCCTTACAGATAAAGGATATACAAAGTCAATAATTGCCAGAGAACTGTCACTCACCAAGTCAGTAAAATCATCAGGTGATTGTATTTGATGGATCAGTTGATTTTCATCGATCACCGAAAAAGGTAATTGAATGGTTAAACATGCCAGCTCAATTCCCTCATCTGAAGAAGATCGGATGGCACGTGAAATCAAATTATTTACATAATCCACTTCAGGTTGGAAAGTTTCAGTTTCGGTATCAATCTGGTCAAATTCATCAATATTGCATGAAGATAAACCTAAAAGGAAAATAAATATGTAGAAAAAATGTTTAGACATGTTGTTTTTTATCAAAAAAATGAATACATTTAAACTTTAATTTTTTTTTGGTGCATTTAAGTCAACATTATTTTAAAATCTCGGACTTTTTTATAAAATACTGTTTAACTTTCAATTGATCAATCAAATGTTTTTACCATATTATAAATTCTGAGTAAAAACGTTGCATGGAGAAAAAAAGAAATCATCTTTTATAAATTGCTATCAAGCATAAACACATCAATTTGCATTTTAAAAAAAGAACAATTTAATGGTTTAGAAATTAATTTTTTAAAAATCAAGCTAATTTCTTCGAAGACGAAGAAGTACTCATGATTCAGTAAATTGCTATAGCATTCTGGTTTGAAGAAATCATTATTTAAATTTTGAATGACAGCATTGGTATCACAATTGGATTTGTACAATCATTGTCAACCTCTTAAATTTTAAGGTCATGAAAAAAATAGTTTTTGGTTTCGCAGCTTTTGTTGCTTTCTTTGAATTAAATGCCACCAACCATCCAACTGCTTCAGCACAAGTTTCAGGTGAGGCAAGTGCTGTCATCGTTACGCCACTTGAGATCAATAAAGTCGCAGACCTTAATTTCGGGAATATTGCTGCCGGCACTGTTTCAGGTACCGTTATGTTGACCACCGATGGTGTACGTTCAGGTGATGGAGGTGTAACTTTGATCGCTGCAGGCAACGAATACAATGCTGCCAGTTTTGAAATCAACGGTGCTCCTGATGCTACTTTTACTATTGATCTTTCACAAAGCGTAAACATATATTCAGATAGTGATAAAATGGAAGTAATTGATTTCGTATCTAATCTTGGAGATTCTGCTGCGTTGAACAATGAAGGAATAGCAAACATGAAAGTTGGCGCAACCCTGATCGTAGAAGCCAACCAAACTCCTGGTTTGTACGAAGGTACATTCGATGTGACGGTAGCTTACAACTA
>DDTL01000133.1 GCA_002344345.1 Saprospiraceae bacterium UBA2365 | reverse complement strand
GAAAAGAAACTTAGAAAATCAGCAGGAGTTTTTTATTTCCCGCAGATCGCGCAGATCAGCGCAGAAGAATGCCTGCATTAAAAATGTTTTTATTCCCTAATATTCAAAATGATTCCTGATAAGATCTGCGAAAATCTGCGGGATTTGCGGGCCAAAATGTATTCAATTTTGTTCCCTACATTTTTCATTGAAAAGAAACTTAGAAAATCAGCATGAGTTTTTTATTTCCCGCAGATCGCGCAGATCAACGCAGAACAAGTCTGCACTAAAAGTGTACTTATTCCCTAATATTCAAAATGATTCCTGAAAAGATCTGCGAAAATCTGCGGGATCTGCGGGCCAAAATGTTTTTTCGCCGTTGTTGGTGTTTTCACCAACAACAATTTCAACTCAGGTTGTTCTATTTAAAAAATATTCGGCGTTACTTTACGCCTTACATAATGCCTGTAATGCAGATTGATACCTAATGAAAACAACAGCATAGTCGGATTTTTCCACAAATATTTATTCAACAACACCCGATGAATGATACTTTTCAACGAAAAAACACGGTTATTCAGCCACCAGTACATCTCCGTGAGCTTTTCCGGACCGATCCGCTTCGGAATGTGAACACAACGCGTTCCGTCAAACAAATTCAGGTCATCCGTGAGCATGCGACCTTCAGCGATCAAGGTCTTATGAAGTTCCGTTCCGGGAATGGGCGTCAGTATGTAAAAACGCGGGATCGGGACTTTGTTCCTGTGAATGAATTGAAACGTTTCGCGAATGGAATCTTCCGTATCATAGTCCGTGCCAACGATCATCTCTGTGCTGACGGTGATCCCGGCAACAGACAATTTTCTCATATTTTCCTCGTGATCAGCCACTTTCAACCAGGGTTTGTCCAGACTGTTGACCGCTTCCTGGCTGATGCTTTCCACACCGAAACTCATCAGGTCACAACCCGATCGCCGGACCACTTCCAGCAATTCCTTGTTTTTGGCCAGGTGAAGTGCGCACTGACTGGCCCAGTTCATTTTCAGCGGCGTGATCTTTTCACAAAGCTCTTTCAGATACTTTGGATTGGAAACAATATTGTCATCAATCAGGTAAAATCGTTTGAAACCGAGCTTTTTGACAGCTTTGATGTCCCGGATCACCTCATCTACCGGCCTGAACAGGTATTTTCCTTCATACAAACAGGCGATCGAACAAAATGAACACAAAAATGTACAACCGCGTCCTGCCTGAACAGGCAACATCGAACCGATCGGCTTTTTGGTCAACATCTCATACCGCGGAACGGGAAGGTTTTTTAACTCATGGATAGGGTATTTGTAAATAGGTTCTACCTTACCTGTTTTTTCAAAATCCTCCAACAATTTTGGCCAGGCGATTTCCGCATCACCAATTACGATTGAATCTACATGCTTTACCGCCTCTTCCCATGCGATCGAAGCCATGTAACCACCCATCACAACGGTTTTTCCCCGTTTTTTGAACTCACCCGCGATCTCAAGTCCTCTGAAAGTGGCATGACCCATGGAACCAATCGCAACCAGGTCGGCTTCACGGTCAAAATCGATTTCATCCACCACCTCGATCAACAATTCAACTTCCCAATTTTCAGGTGTATATGCTGCCAGCAAAGGAAATGCCAGCCCCGGCAAATTGATCCTCCGCTGCTTGCACAACTTGCCGTTTTCGGCGTATTGTGTCGGTTGTATGTATAAAACCTTAGGCATGTTTCTTAGCTTCTTTTATTTTTTTACGGTATTGCAAGGTTACCCGGTATCCGCCAACCAGCATTTTGTACAACATTACAGGCCGGTAAGTCATCAGGTATTTCAACAACACTTCAGGTCTGTATAAAATACGCTGGTAAGCTTTCAGTATCTCTTCATAGAATGCTGCAACACTCATTTTTTCCGGCTGTACGGTCACATGAGCAAGATCCCATTTTTCATATTCCTTCCGGTCAATCAGGATATCCTTATCGTCATAATGCACCCCTGTTTTTGGCAACGGGGTCAATGGCTGAAGGTTGACATAATGAATACCCAGGGCTTGAAGCGAACGAACCATATTCCGGAAATCATTCCTGTCCCATTTGGGCGAAACGATGATGGTAGCAAACACTTCGATCTTTTCGCGATTAAGGATTTCCATGGTCTGTTTGTACAATCCTGCAGGTATTTTTTTATTATATTCACTTAGCTCCTCATCCGAAAAACTCTCAAAGCCCACAATGACGGTTCGGAGACCGGTTTTTGCCATTTCATGCATCAGTTCAGGATTCCTGGCGATGAAGTCAGCGCGTCCATACACTAAAAAATGTTTGGAGATGTTTCGTTTTCGGAGCTCAGTGATAAATTGAGTCAACCATTTTTTATCAAAAAGAAAATCATCATCCACGATGTAGATCTCTTTTTCAGGAATGTTCTCCAGTTCATCCACCACCTCCTTCACCGGTCGCTGATGATAATGATCGTCGGTAATGATCCGGCAAAAACAAAAGGAACACTGGTAGGGGCAACCATAGGAAGTTTTGACCAGTGCAACTTTATCGTGGAAAATGTAAAAATATCTATGCCTGTAACGTGCCACCGAAGTTCGGTCTGGAAGCATATAACTGAAGTCAAAAGCAGGCAGCAAAACAGGATCCACCTTTTCTCCCGGTCTGAATATACCTGCCGGAAGCGCAGTTGGTTCAGCAATATGATCCAGCAAGCCTGTAAATACCTTGGAAGCGTTTCTGACCACCCTGAAGTCAACCATAGGATGATCAAAATCCTCCGGACAAACTTCACAATGCACGCCACCCACAACAGTTATGGTCTTTCCACCGGAATACTTTTTTGTCTCTTCACAATAGGTAAGAATGGTCCCGACATTCGTGATATACCCTGTAAAACAAACCACATCGGGTTGAAAAGTAGTTAAAAAATAACCGAAAGGCTTTTTTTCGATGATCAGATCCACGATCAAAGCTTCGTCCTGCGGTCTTTTCAGGGCATAAAGGATTTCCAGTTCCAATGGTTCCACGACCATCAGATGCTGCAAACCAATGGTTTCAGGAGATGGTTTGGGTCTTACCATCAGGATTTTCAGTCCTTTTTTCAGTTCGTTTTGATCGGTCATGTCATATACATTGCTTACTATTTGTTTTGAACACAGATCTGACGGATCAGACGGATTTTCACGGATCCTTTTAATCTGATAAATAAAAAATCCGTGATGATCCGTTAAATCTGTGTCATCCGTGGTCCGTTTTTCTCATAACTAAAAGATTAAAGACAACTGCTCCTTATTTAAATAAATCACAAAAAACTTAAATAAGAAACACGCTTATTTAAGAAAATGCCCAAAAACTTAAATAAGGTTCGTGCTAATTTAAGAAAAAAGCATAAAACTTAAATAAATAGCGTGTTGATTAAAGTTCTGCTCAAAAACATCAACCATCTTTATGGAAGTTGGCGCACAAAAACCTGATTGGACTCTACGTTTGCCTTGTATTCCAACAACGGTCCCGCCCATTTCAATATTTTTCCCACAACCATCCAATGATGGGTCGCTTCCATATACCTTTCCACCGGAACGCCGCCCAATCGCATCTTGGGGATCTCCGCTGTTTGTCCCAGGTCGATCTCTTCAGCTCCGCTTTCTATGCCGTCTTTCAGCAGCTTGATCAACAGGAAAAAGTAGGTGCCAAACTTTTTATTCGACTGATAATCAATTCCCCCAAGAAAAAAGTAAAAGGTCTTTTCCCACTTCACAGAGATGTTCCAACCGATCAGTTGCCCATCCTGTCTGCAGGCGGTCAATATGAATTCACCAGGTAGATGCCGGAAGAAATCCCAACTGAGCAGTTCCAGCTTTTCATTGCTTTTCTGAAATACCTGCAGGTATTGTCTGTACATTTCTTCGTCAAAAACCGAACAATCAGTCCGCTCCAATGTCAATCCATTTCCGTTTTTCAGGATTTGGTTCAGCCTCCTTCTGTATGGATACCGGAGTTGGGACAAATAGTTTTCCCAGCTTCCGAAACGGTTCTGAAACACGATCGTTGGTAAAGTTTTCCCCGATGCACCCTTGAAATCCTTCGTTTTTTCGGGTAGATTCAGGAAAAGGACCATCCCTTTTTCATTCGCTGAAATATACTTTTTAAGCCAGGCTACCGCTTCCGGTTTGCCAAAGATCCCCGGACTTGATACCGAGCAGGGAATGCCAACGATGTGCATTTTAACCTGACTTTTAACTTTCAGGAAGGTCAGTAAACTGAGTCCCAGCGTATAAACCACCGCGCCTGCCGCCAATTGACCCATTTCAAAACAGGCATAATACCTTTGTTTGCAAGGATTGAACTTTTCGGCATGGAACAGAAAACTTCGCTGCTGGAAATAACTGTTCGCTAACTGATCCCATGCCTCCGGAAGTTGCGCTGCGCTTTTGATATAGGAAAATTCCGGATTCATAGTTCAGCCTCAAAAATTCCGAAATGACGGTATGGTTCAGGTTCAAACCCGTAACAACGCTTAAGGATCCGTTTCACAAATGCCATGGAAGCCTTGTTCTCTTCGAAAATAAACCCGGCTTCGCAGTATTTATATCCTTGATGCAACAAAACCGGCAATGATTTGCTGATCAGGGTATAAGCCACCGGGCTGCGCTGGTATTCCGGAATGATGCCGATCTCTGTAAAGCGGAACGTGTCCGGTCTTTTGCCTGTTCTGTAACGGAGAAAATCCCAGAAGTTGAGATCTCTTTGCCCGGAAACCAACTGATTGAAATCGGGATACCACAAAAAGAAACCCACAGGCCGGTCATTGACTTCAGCGATGATCAGGTTTTCATTATCCAGTAAAAACCGGAAAGGATAGAACAATTCCAGGTCCTCTTCATTTTGCCTGTCAGACCAGAAAGGATGCCGGGCAAATGCCTGGTTGTTGAGAATGGTATAAACAGCGCTTTCTTTTTTGATCTCAGACTTTTTCATGAACCGTACATTCAGTCCTTCAACCAGGCGTTGCTGAGTGTACTGATTTGCCCACATGGCATAGGCATCCATGGTAAACCGGAAACTGTACATGCGATGGCAATGCAGCGTACTGAAATAATCCGCATAATAAGCCGGATTGTAAGGCAGTCCGAATACCGGAGCTTCATCGAACCGGTTGAGCAGCATCCCTACACCGTAATTAAGGTGTCCGTTAAATCCGATCAGCGCTTTTTTTACCACCGGAAAATATTTTTTGGCGGTTTTTTTAATGGTGGTCCAGACGTCTCCAAGCCCCTCTTTGGCTTCAAAAAAGGCGACCTGGACATGGTCCGGCAGTTGACTGTCAAGGATCAGCGCAAAGCGACCTGTCACATCATTTCCGTCCCGGAGCAGGAATATTCTGGTTTGAGCGTGTTGGTGAAAAGCGCTTTTGCCATGCAACAGCATTTTTTCGATACTGCCTTCTGTGCCTCTGAAATAAGGATTTCCCCGGTAGATATCCGTTTGGACTTTTTCGAACAGTGTTCTGCCAGTTCTCCCTTCGAGGTATTCAGCTTGCATCGTTTTGATTTTGGCTTATAAAAAGACTTCTTCCGGTTTAGGAAAACCCAGAAACTGACAATAGGAAGAGGCGCAATAGGAACCCGCATTGCCAAAAACCACCATGTCGCCTTTCTGGACTGCGGGCAAATCAATTTTGCTCCTCAAAATATCCCTGGAATAGGTGGAACATCCAAAAATGGTGTGCATTTGAAGTTCACTGTCCTGTAAAACCTGTTCGTTGCGTATGATGTATACCGGATGTCTCGCAATTTCAGGGTATAGCAAAGGTCTGGAAAACTGTGCTACAGATGCATTGACCCCAACTAACCGGACATTCTCTCTTTCCTTGACATCGGTCACTTTGCAGATGAAATAGCCTGCAGCGCCCCCGATGATCCGGCCCGGCTCCAGGATCAGTTTTACCTTCCGGCCTTTGGAATCCGAAACCGATTCCATCAAAGCCGTCAATCGAATTCCGTATGTCTCAAAATCAAATTGCTTTTCATTGTTTTCGGCTACGCCAAATCCGCCACCGAAATTGAGGTATTCGATGGCAGGAAAATCACGGCTGATCTCCACGAGCGCTTCATAGCAACTGAAAAGATAGTCCAGGT
This sequence comes from Saprospiraceae bacterium UBA2365, assembly GCA_002344345.1. Taxonomy (GTDB): domain Bacteria; phylum Bacteroidota; class Bacteroidia; order Chitinophagales; family Saprospiraceae; genus UBA2365. Next base: position 4,236 of record DDTL01000133.1, on the reverse strand, counting down.
CAAAGATGTCCGTTCCGGCATAAAGGTGCAATCCTTTGATCCCTGATCTGTGATCAATGTGGCTGATCTCTTCCAGGGTGAATCCCAGGCGGCTGTTTTTACCGATGAATGCACCTGCGTGATTCACACTGACATCGATCTGATCGCCTATATTGCAGCGGATACCGACAGGAACACCGGGGAATAATTCGTTCCACAGTTCGAGTTGTGCCGGTGAATCCAGGTTGACCTGCACGCCCTGTTGACCAGCTGCCAGCATATTTTCCCTGCTTTGGCCGGATGAAGTGAAGATGATCTTTTCCCCTCCAAAACCTGCTTCCATTACCGCTTCCAGATGCATCAGCGAATTGACAAAAACGCCCAGTCCTTCTTCCCTGACAATGCGCAGAAATTCCGGGTGGATATTGGCCATGGTGGCGAAGTGGATCTCTTTTTCTTTGTATTCTATTTTTCTGAATGCCCGGCAATGATCTCTTATCAAACCGGTGTCATAAAGGTAATAGGGTGCAGAGTCTGTTGATGCCCTTTCAGTGATATGATGTAGTATATGATCTTCCAAAAACATAGCGTTCATAAGTTTATTTGGCTGCAATGGCCTTCTTCCGGTTGTCTTTCAACCTGAGTTGTGTAACAAACTTAATAATAAAATCCGATTTGGGAGAATATTTTTGGGTTAGAGGGTTGGAGAGTTACTGTGAAATAACAGGATTTGTCGAAATTCCCTGGTATTGCTTTTGTCACCTGAAGCTCTTTGTTAACAAATTTCAATCCTTTATACATCGAATAGCATAACCATGATTCTTATGGCTATATCCGCGGAAAGTATCATAGGAAGTAGATAAGGAAAAATTCCAGGCGTTGGAAGCATCGTACTGTGAACTACTCCAATAGTGGGCACTATTCGTCAGGTTGCTGTAAATACCATTGCTGGCACCGCGTGAACCAGAGGGTAAAGCTGTAAAACCGCTTGCATTGGATGCTTCAGTAGCTCCGTTAGGCTTATCCCAGTGTAAGTTACCGGTTTCTCTCATTTTCCCTCCTGCTACCGCTTCACCGCCTAATATGGATCTTAACTCGCCCCATTCTTCATCAGTTGGTACATGCCAACCTTCGGGTGCAATATTCCGGTTGTCTGAAACTGTATACCAATTATACAATATTCCAAAAGTACAGACAGTATTATTGTCGGATGCTTTTTTGTTTGAACATTGAGCTCCGGATACTAGATCAACCCATTTTTTGTCATCGGTCACTTTCGGGATTGAACTTCCATCTCTGTATATTGTGGTTCGTAAATTCTCAGCCATCCAGGTTTGAGTACCGATAGTGATCGTTTTATAAGTGTTCCCCTCCTGGTCGGTCATCGTTCCATAAACCAATGATGGGTTAAAAACTGCTGTATTTGTACAATTTGCAGGATCATCATCCGAAGGAATTATACATCCATTTGAAATAATGGTAAAAAGGCTGATCAATAAAATATACAGTTGAATTTTTTGATATTTTTTCATTTGGATTGACTTTTTGATGACAGAATGACTTGTGCGCTCAGTATTTCCTTATTTAGTCCCCAACGCCTTTTTGTAAGGCCAAAAATACGGTTTAGTATCTCCTTAATAGCATTATTTCCTGATTTTATTGGAAGTTTTGTAAAATTATTGATAGCCGAATAAGTCTGACCGATTTCATGAGCTGAATATCCCGGGCACATCTAAGTAAGCAATACGAAGTGATGGCATGGGCGTGCAAAGATTCCGTCTTTCAAGGGTCAATCCTCAGTCAATAAACTTGTGGTGAAATATTGGCATTTCTGTCAGTTTAATTGTTTTCAATGATTTTAATTTCTTCTTCAGTCAGGTCGTAAAGTTGGTAAACCAATTGGTCTAATTGGTTTTCTAAGTCCGTGGTGTCGGCTGAATTGTCCGCTTGTTTTAATGTTAAAACATGTTCGGTTTGCTTTTCAACAGTTTCAAAAATTGTTTTATTGTATTTGGGCATTGGCAAAATTTCTAAATGGCCTCTTTTGACTTGTGCAAGTGCTTCGCCAACTTCGTTATTTACAATGTTTTGGTAATACCAATTCAATAATTTTGAGTTTAAACAAGCTAATAGCAAATATTCAGAATATATTTCATTAGTCGAAATTATAGTATAAAGATTATCTCTTACTATAAATTGTTTATCATCAATGGTTGCAATCAGCGAACTTCCTGTTTGACGAATAACAATTTTTAAAGGTGCATCATAGTTAGCTGAATATCTAGGTTCTGCAAGCCAATCACCGAAACTGATATAATAATTATCATTCCACGTGATTACATATTTGTTGATTAAACTACCACGCAATAAAGGTTTAAATGTCTCATCTTTTTTGTAAGTCTGAACAAAAGGCTTTTCCAGCATAGTTTTCTCATCTTGTTTTGGCTTTCCTTTACCTTTTTGAAAAGGTTTAGTTCCCTGAGTAATTTTTGCAACTTTGTCAAGTTTTAATAATGCAGAAAACTTAAAATCAATTTTCGAAGCAAAGTCAGAAAGGTAAATATTGACTTGACTTTTATAATTCTCAGAAAGCTCTTTCTTTGCAAATTGATTTTCAATTAGGTTGCCTATTTTGTCAATAACTTGAACAGTCATTGAACCAGTTAAATCATCTTGCTTTTCTGCACTAACAATAATGGTATCAACAACTGCTTCTTCAAAAACCGGGAAACTATAAGCCCTTACATTATGAGTGTTAAAACGTGAGAATAGTAGTTTTCTAATATTTGGTGTTTTTAAATTGAGCAACCAAGTATTTGGAACGATAAAACATAGATGTGAAAAGTCTTTAAGTAAATAATATGAACGTTCAAAGAATGTCATATAAATATCAAACTGATAATCACAATACTGGAAATTACTTTTAATAAATGACTTTTCGTTTTCTCTGAATAATGCACCATACGGCGGATTCCCAATCACCACATCAAAACCCACAAAATCGCCCTCATCATTCAACACTTCGGGAAATTCAAAACGCCATTCAAAGGCATTTTCAAAGATCTTGTTGGCTTTTATTTCTTCAATCTCGGTTTCAATCTTTTTGATTTCATCCGTTATTTGCTGCACTTTTTTATTCCAATCTGCTTTTTCCTTTGGGCTCATTTCAAAAAGTCTTTGCTGATTGGTCAACTGGAAAAGTTCGCCTGAAAGTTTGCGCAGCTTCTTTACTTTCACATCGTTATGCGATATTTCACTCCTGAAATCTGATTTTATGTCAGCAATCAGCTGTTCCATTTCTCTTTTCTGTTCCTTGTTTTCAGCGTTTCGGTAAGTGTCCACAGCTATCCGGTAGCTGTCGATCGTCCACTTGCTTTTTTTCAAGGCTTGTTTGAGGTCGGCATCTATGGCAAAACGACTTACCAGGGAGTTGCCGCATTTGATGTTGATGTCGATGTTCGGAAGTGTTTCTAACACACCCCTCCCTCCTTGAGGAGGGTCAGGGAGGTGTTTCCCTCCTTGAGGAGGGTCAGGGAGGTGTTTCCCTCCTTGAGGAGGGTTAGGGAGGTGTTTCCCTCCTTGAGGAGGGTTAGGGAGGTGTTCGTCACAAGTATTATCTGTTTGAGTAAACACACCCCCAGCCCCTCTCGAGAGGGGAGAGGACACACCCCCGGCCCCTCTCGAGAGGGGAGAGGACACACCCCCGGCCCCTCTCAAGAGGGGAGCACTCCCTCCTTGAGGAGGGTCAGGGAGGTGTTTCCCTCCTTGAGGAGGGTCAGGGAGGTGTTTATAATAAGCATTCTTCAACAATTCTATCCACAATCTCAACCGGCAGATCTTAACCGAATTGGGATTGATATCCACACCGAAAAGGCAGTTCTCAATAATGGTTTGCTTTTCATGAAAAAGCGCTTCCTGCACACGTTGGCTTTCTCTGTTACCAGGAATGTATTTGAAAGGATTGCCATCCTCATCCGTAACGCTCAGCTCGTCATTCACCACCTCAATCTCATACCTGTGTAAAGACTTCCCATTCCTGTCCTCCAATACTTTCAAATCATTTTTTATCGCAATGATCTCGTTAAGCGCAGAAACCAGGAAATGGCCTGAACCCACCGCAGGATCACATATTTTAAGACTGTTGATGATCTCATTAGCCTTTTTCCTCGAAATCAATCTCCCTTCACCGATCTGCTCATAAATATCATCAATCGTATTGAATAAATATTGTCGCTCCTCTCCCCTCTTGAGAGGGGC
>DDTL01000182.1 GCA_002344345.1 Saprospiraceae bacterium UBA2365 | reverse complement strand
AAAAATCCATCATAATTGACATAAAAATATAATATATTTATTTTTATAATTTATGTTTTATATTTTTTTAAAATACATATTTTAGTTCAGCATTAAAATCGATCTTACTTTCTAAAACAATTTTTCCTATTTTTGAAGAAATGTTAGGAATATGAGATTTTTTATGGTTTTGGTTTTAACAGTTTACTTCATTCCTTGTTATACCCAATCGGAAAAAATAGATCCGGAAATACTCGATATGATCGCCACAGGTAACAGACGATCTCTGAATATTATGGTTTCATTTGATGAAAAAGTTGACTTCGAATTATTGAAAACAACTTTTCTTCATCAGCAAGTTCCGGTAAATCAGCGACCCAAAATGGTAATTGAAGCGCTGAAGAGTGTTGCAGAAAAAGCTCAAGGTCCATTATTGGAAGCCTGTGTTAACAAATACAACAGGCAGATTTCCAAGCTCATCCCTTTCTGGATCGTCAATAAAGTATTTATTGAATGTCAACCTTCGATCGTATATAATCTTGCTTCATTGCCGGGAGTTAACTTTATCAGTATAGAAAAAGGAATTATGAGGCTTGAAGAGCCAACTTACGTCGGCACTGGAGAACACGAACGTTCACCGGGATTGGCAGAACCTGGTCTGTATGCTATAAATGCGCATAAAATGTGGGAATTGGGTTATTCCGGTAGGGGTAGATTGGTTTACAACTATGACACAGGTGTATGGCCCGATCATCCGGCATTTAATGAAAGATTTATCGGCAAACGCTTTCCGATGAGTCAGTCCTGGATCGGTTATTCAAGTGCTGTTCCAACCGGTGAAATCAACAGTCATGGAACTCATGTTCTGGGAACCATGACTGGGCTGGTTGAAGAGACTAACGATACGCTCGGAGTTGCAGTGAAAGCATATTGGATTGCAAATGATCTGGTCGGCACAAGTGTTTCAAGTCTGCCTCCGTTGGAAGCTATGATCCAAGCGTTTGAATGGGCATTGAATCCGGATAATGACATCAATACATCTTACGATGTGCCTGATGTGATCAACAATAGCTGGCGATGGTATGATGCTCCGGATCAGTTGCATTGCGGACAGGGAATGGTCGTGGATCTCATGAATGCCATTGAAGCTGCCGGGATAGCCAATGTTTTTGCGGGCGGCAATTTTGGTCCGGACAATACTACCATTAGTTCCCCTCAAAGAATTAACACATCTAAAGTCAACACATTTTCTGTAGGAAGCGTAAATGCAAATCTGAATTATCCGTATCCCATCAGTGATTTTTCTTCTCGCGGACCCAGTCAATGTGAAGGTTCAGAAAACGATAAAATTCATCCACAGGTAGTTGCACCTGGTGAAATGGTCAGGTCTGCCTGGGGAACGAATGGATATAATACCATTTCGGGAACAAGCATGGCTTGCCCTCACGTATCCGGTGCCGTTTTGTTGCTCAAGGAAGCATTTCCTTTTCTTTCCGGTGATCAATTGCTGTGGGCTTTGTTTCGGACAGCAGTAGATTTTGGTGAGTCAGGTGAGGACAATACTTTTGGTAATGGACTCATCGATGTTTTTGCAGCCTATGAGTATCTTGCTGATGTATGGCAGCCGGCGGATCCTTTTCATCCAGAATGGGATTTGTCTGTCGATCTCATTTCAGGTGTTGAAGAAGGTGGTGTTTTATGTAATAATATTATCTATCCGGAAATTCATTATTCAAATAAAGGATCAAGTGTAATCGACTCAATTCAAATTAAGTATTGGTTTTCAGGGATCCGGGATACTTTTGAATTGATGGTGACCAATGAATTATTACCTTCTGAAAAAACAAGCATTCATCTGGGTGAATTGTTTTTAGATGAAAGTGCTCAATATGAACTAAATGTATTGGCTCAGATTCCGGGTATAGAAACAGAATATGACCTTTATAACAACAGATTAAAAGCTTCAATCAGAAAGTTCAACGTCATTGATATTCCATTTATAGAAAATTTTGAAGATTCTAGCTTTTATAACGTTTGGTGGCTGGAAAATCCGGACAGGTCTGTAACCTGGGAAATTGTGTCTTTGACAGGTCATGAGAATAATCAAATGGCCGGATCCATGCAGTTTTTTAATTATTCCCCCAGGGACAAGCAGATAGACAAAATGGTTTTGTTTAATGTCCATTTACCTGAAACAGAAGAAACAATGCTGAGTTTTGATATTGCGTATGCACCCTTTTTGAAAAATGTTTCTGAAAACAGGGATACGCTCAGAGTGAAAGTATATATCCACTGTGATCCTTCAACTTCCAAAGTAATTTACGAAAAAGCAGGTGATTCATTGATTACACACAATGTGATCAGTTTAAATTTTCACCCTCAGAATCCTGCTCAGTGGAGACATGAAACACTTTCGTTACAGGAATTTAAAGGCAATGATATTTCAGTCGTATTTGAATCTGTCAACCTGAAATGGAATAATTTGTACATCGACAATATTACTCTGGATACATTTCCAATGTTATCGTCAGGAAAGATTCCCGACTCTCCACAGGATAATCACCTGGTGTCTATTTATCCCAATCCGGCTTATGATGTCGTCCGCTTATTTATCAATGCCTCATTCAAGGCTGTTGGTACCATAAGATTATTGAATACGTTTGGAGAGCTGATTGATGAACGTGATGTTGATTTTGAAGAACCGGTATTTTGGGATGTGAGTAGATTGCCTGGTGGTTATTATATTTTCCAAATATCTGATAATAAGTATTTTAAATATAGTAAGGGATTTGTTAAATAATACTTTAGAGCAAGGTTGTCATTTGATTTTAGACAAGCAAAGTATCTGGGTTTTGAAAAAATCTATGATGTGAATATCATATTTTTCAAAACCCCCATTCCAATGCACACCCATTTCAGTAACTTCATATTTTCGAAGTTTCTTTAAATCTTTGGTTGAAACTGGATAAATTCCTGCATACATTTTGTATTCTTTTGATAATATTTTTCCTTGATCAGAATCCAGTGAATAGAGTGAAATCTGGTCTCCGTTGATGAGTTTAAACTGAACTATGCTTCCTTCTGCAATGCCATGATAGCTGATATTTAACTTAGAGGCCTGGATAAGAAATTGAAGATTCAGGAAAAAGTTGCGTTTGCCTGCTCTCGATAGATTTGCATTGCACACCATGAAAGGTTTTGAATCAAAAAACGCTTTCAAGGGTTCATGTGTGAAAGAAAATAATTGAACGGGCATTAGTTCGGTGAGTCGTAAACCAGTTAACTGGTCAATTGTATCTTCTTTTACCACACAGCTTGTCTGATTAATGTTGTGAATGGTTTTTCCGGTAAAGCTTTCTTTCAGTCCCTCTAATCGCCTTGTTCCCGGACTACAGGATAATAGAAGTCCAACGATGATTGAAATGAACAAATATCCCGAAGCTTTCAAATGTACAGTTTTTGCAGATATCAAAAAAAACCGGCCGTTTTGGATAAAACAGCCGGTAAAAATTTTTATAATGCTTTCAATATTTCTTCTTCAAGGTTGAATCTCGGATTGATTGCAGAAATTTTTCCTTCCTTATCGATCAGATAAGTTCTTGGAATGCTTGAAACTCCATAAAGTAAAGCACTTTCAGTATCCCACTTCGTTAGAGTACTAACATGCGTATTCCATGAAAGGTTATCTTTTTTTATGGCATCCAGCCATTTTTTCTTTTCATTGTCCATGCTTGTACTGATCTGCTCTGGTGACATCCTTGCTTTTGACCGTTCGTCAATGCCATCCAAAGATACACTGTATACAGTAAAACCCTGATCTTTATACTTGTTGTATAGTTCTACAACTTTAGGATTGGCTTTTCTGCATGGTCCACACCAACTTGCCCAAAAATCAAGCAATACCACTTTTCCTTTAAGATCAGATAATTTCATGATCTGTCCTTCTGAATTTGGCATAGCTATTTCAGGAGCCGGTTCACCAATTCTGATTTTTTCTGTAGCCATTTTTCTGTCATAGCTTTGTTTCAGATTGGTGGCAAGGCTTTGATAATTCGTTGCAATTGCTGCATTTGGATATTTTTCAACGAGTTTTTTAGCTGCTTCAACATGAACATCAGCAAATTCAGGACTATTGCCAAAGATATTGATCAAAACCATTGCAGAAGCCAGAGGATCAATTTCTTTAACTTTAGACAAAACTTCTTCCACATTATTGGTTTGGGCATAATCGACCATGATCTTATTGAAATCTTCAGTCATTTTTGAACCAGTGATCGATGCGGTCAGATTACTCAATGTGTTATAATTTCCTTTAAAAGTTATGTGTTCGTTTTGACCACCAGACAAGAAAAAAAGATTTTTCCTTTCAATGGAAATTTTGTAAATCCCGGGGTCAAGAGGTTTTTCAAATTCAAATTTGAATTTTCCATCCTCTGAGGTGGTTTCAGCTATTTTCTCAACTTTATTGGTGAAGTCCACCAATTCAAGGGTTACGCTCTTTGCTCTGCCTTCTTCAATTTCTCCGGTAATAGAATATCCGCTAGCTTTTTGCTGGCAACTGCCTAAGCTAAGTAGCATGAAAAACCCTGCAAGAATCATCATTTTTGCCTTCATTGTGATTTTAATAAGTTTAAAAGTTAATTAAGATTCACTCTAAACTGCATATGCAGCATTTTTAGTGTGTATTAAACAATAAATAAAGGGGCAAAGTTAAAAATTCGATGATATAATCAAATTATTTTTAATATGTTTCATTCAAGATATCCAATTTTTATGTGATTCGGATCAAAAAAGATGATTGTAATTGATTTTTTACAAAAAAAATCAAGTTAAAATTTTTGCATAAGTATCTGCATGCAGTGCTGAAGCTTTGAATATGCCTGTCGTAATCTAAATATCTTAAACAGAACTGTTTTCTGAATACCATTAAGGTTTTTCTGATATTGAGGGAAAACTTATATTAATTTCTAAATAGACATGTGGAAGGAAATGAAATCCGCCGGACTTAGCGTAACTGAAGGATTGTTCCAGGGTGGAGCGGGTACTTATTACATCTTCAGGTAGATCATTCACCACATAAAGACCGAGGTAACCTGCGTTGATTGCCATTGTCAATTGAAAGTCATTCTCTAAAAAAGGTCTGATCATGTATCTGTAATAATATCCCAAACTATTTGTCAAATGCCAATAATCCAATTTCTGCAAATAAGTTCCTCCATCTCTGGGAATCCAATCATTTATTTCACGATATTTTAACGAGTAATTGATACGAAACCCGGCAAAATCGTTTCTATTCACTCGGACCATAGGGTAAAAGCCCAATGAAAAGCCATTGACAAATTTTATTTTGCTGTAATTAAAATAGTTCATGAAGTGTTTGCCGTTTAAGTCAGAAATTATACTGGCTTCATAATTCAAGCTAAAATCTTGATTCGGAAGTACTTCCAGGCTCATTTTGAGGCCCGGACTGAAAACCCTGGTTAAATCCACAAGATGGATGTGTATCGTTTTGGAAGGTAGGATGGGTTCACGGACAATGGGTTGACTGACCACGCCAACAAAAGATGCTATCAATAAACAAAAGGTTATTGGCAACATTTTAAGGATCAGCATTCTATTCATTACTTTAACAGGGATGTTACATTATTTAAAAGTGAATTCTGATAATTCATGGATGTTTTCTGCATCGCTGTAATTGAATTCCCTGAATCCGTTTCCTGTCATTACTAAAAGTAAACCGTTGAATGGAATGACATCTATCGCAGTGAAATAATCGAAATGGTATAGCTGTACCAGTTTTTCAGGAACTGTGCGATCAAATATTTTCAAGCCATCATCTGAATCGCAAATGAACAACAATTTTCCATCAATGCCCAAACCTTTGGGGTGATTCATCGCATAAGATTTTATGCGTTGAGGATTGTATGGATCAGTGATATTCAGAACTTCAAGTTGATTGCTTTCATTACCGCAACCTGAACTTAAGGTCACATACGCAATGCTGCCATCAGTTACAACAGGATCACAGGATTGAATATGCGTATACCTGGACATTAGCGTAAGCGTTCCATCCTGGTTTTTTTTGCATATGTGCATACCATTTTGTGCACCGACCAAAATCAGCGTATCAAACGGGAATAGTGTTTCAATGCCTGGTTCAATAGTGGTTGATCCAATATAGTGCATTTTCCCGTTATCTATGTCATAAGTTTCAACTTTGGCATTATTAATTACATACAGATTGTTGCCGATGATGGTGAATTTATTCAACGATCCTCCGATAGCAACGTCACCGCCCGAATCCTTGCTACAGGAGATCAGATGGAGTGATAGTATAAAAAAAACAACAAAATTCCTGAATTTAAAAGTATGATTAAATTTCATATGATGATTTTATTTATATGTCGAATCAAAAACCTAACAAATTGTGGTTGGATTATTTCCTGCATTTTGGGTTGGTCAAAGTTGCGTTTTCCCAGCCAATCACATCACCTTTTGATGGATCCATGCATTCAAAGTAGCCAGAATAGTCATCTGGCATAAATGGAATACCGTCAAAAGCATTATTTATCCTTGATATAAGTTGTATACTATCTTTAGAAAAATATTTGAGGGAGACGAGATCCAGGTCATTATTGGCATAAATAATTGATCCTTTAACCGCAATATCCTTGTTGAAAGGGATTGATACAAAAGCAATTTGCTTCGGATTGGCAGGGATTGAATTGTCAATGATATGAAAGCCTTTATTCAACTCATTGATGAATAAAAGAGGATGCAGGTATACGATCCTTCCGGGAATTTCGAATGGAACGGGATCCTGTATGGATATTTTTTTTAATGTTCCAGGCTGTCCATAAACAGGTCGGAGGCCACTGATCACAAGATTTTCTTCAACCTCATCTGTAAAACAAGAAGATAATACAAGGGTCAATGATAAGAAGGGTAGTAAAAGTTTTTTCAGCATTTTCCGGTTATTTTTTATTAATTTCAAATATATTTGGGATAAAGCCTCATTTTAATATCTGAATTTAATAGTTTTCAAGATATTAATTGAATTCGTTCCTAAATTATAGCTTTTTTTTTCAATTCTTCAGGGTTTACAATCTGTTGCCATGAGCTAATCAGTATATAATCAGGGTCTGCAAGAGAATTCATATTTTTTTCGTCTTTGATAAGAAAACTTCATGGACAAGTCTATCGATGTTTTAGAAAACAAAGAGTTTGCTAATTGTGAATGATTGAATCAATACAAGCATAACCCAGTATTAGGCGTTTTTTTGTAAAGTCAAATTAAATGATATTTGTTTAGACGTTATTTTGCGGCTTTGAGTTGGGTAAGTTTTGTTTTTTTTATAGCTTTTTAATAACTGGAAAAACTTTTGAATTAAAGTATAGAATTTCAGCCATTTGGAGGATTATCTCTCATATCATAATTTATTTTATTTACTGAAAGGGATGAAATTGCCTAAATTATGTGGTCTATATTGATTCGTGGCTGTTTTGAAGTGAAAAGTCATAGGATTTTATATGTATCTGAGATACAATTAATTTAAACATCATTTATTAATAAATAAAAGTAATTTCTATATGTAATATCGGATTTTAATCAAATTTTATATATTAGAAGTAATGATTAATTGAATTGGAAAAAAATTAAAACAGCTAGTTATCCGAAGTAATGTCACTTGTTGAACAGCCTGATTTTGTGGTATTTTTCTTTTCTATCTGCTTCATCCGGGAATGATTTTCCACGTTTTTCTGCCTTAAAAGGTTAAAATTGTGTGTGAAGTCAATAAAAGTGGCTTAGTATTGCCACATTTGGCTTAAAAAATGTATCTTTGCTTGCAATAGGTTCTAAATTATCCATCAAAACTCCAGCTGATTTTTTGATATTGGCATTAGTTTTGAAGTAATTATATACTCAACGGATGAAAATCTTTGACTATTCAGTGAGGTATTATGGCGATAAATGTATTGTCTATTGGATAAGGAATTAAAATATTTTTGAAAGTAATTGATTCTGAATGTATAATGAGTATTGTTCAGATGATATTTTTTTTGTATAACGTTGGATCCTGTGTATGTTTAAATTGATATTTAATCTACAAAAGATTTTGGAATAAGGATTGAACGTGTGGATCACATGTTTTCTTTAAAGATTTTTGAAGTTTTCAGAAAGCACACCAAAAACAGGTTTATAATTAAAAACAAAAATGGAAGCAGATGAAAAAGTATACACTCATTACTTTTTTATTGATTATAGTGTTTAGGGTCTCCTCCCAGGATCTGCACTATACCCAATTCTATAATTCGCCGATGAATTTCAATCCTGCTTTAACCGGCATATATAACGGAGATCAGCGGTATATGGTCAGTATCCGGGACCAGTGGCGCAGGATCCCTGTTCCTTATTTCACCATTAGCGGTGGTTATGATATGAAATTTTATCCGGTAACTATGCGGAGAAGTTTTTTTGCAGCAGGGGTGAATTTTAACTATGACAAACAAGGGGACGGAGCGCTTTATCTTGCAAATCTTAATCTTGGAGGAAGCTTTTCTTATGTGATCACGCCTAAAAATCTGATTACAGCCGGTGGTTTATTGGGTTTCGCAGCCCGTGGATTCAATGATGAACATCTGAAATGGGACGCTCAATATGATGAAGTAACAGGAACCTATGATGAGAGGTTGCCAAGCAATGAATTGCTGGATCGTTATGGATTTGTATTTCTAGAGACAGGAGTTGGTCTGAATTACAGATACCAGCATTCAGGAAGAACGTATTTCAATCTTGGAGGCGGAGTTTTCCATCTCAATGAACCAGTTCAGACATTCAAAGATGAAGTGAGTGATGAATACAGGTCAAGATTATCCAGAAGGATTTCATTACAAGGAACCGTCAGTTTTAAAGTCATTGATCCGTTGGATATTCAATTACATGGCTTATACCAGAAACAAGGGGATTTTGATGAAATTGTTTATGGAGGTCTGGTAAAATTGCATATCAATCAGACAAGAGGAAAGAAATTTGAACTTCATGTAGGCGTATCATCCAGGTATCTGGATGGAGTCTCTCCTATTATTGCTGTTCAGTACAACGATTGGTATGCGGGTTTCAATTACGATGTTACCACATCGGATTTACAGAATTTCAATGGTTACAGAGGCGGCCCGGAGCTTCATGTTCAGTATGTTGTTAAACACGTTACACCGATGAAGTCCTTCAAGTTTTGTCCGATATTTTAATTTTAATCAGCTGAAACAATTATAAAATGGCTAAGTTAAAAGTTTTCATAATCCTGGCAGTCTTAAGCTTCAGTTTTACCCAAGTGTATGGACAATCGCTTAAATCCTTTCTGACTGCAGCTGAGCAGGCATTCGAAAAAAGAGACTTTGGTGCTGCATTGAATTATTATATGACAGCCAATGAATTTGATGCTGATCGTACAGACCTGTTATATAAAAGTGCAGAATCAGCCCGGTTGTACAATGCTTTGAATGTCGCAGAAGAAAAGTATCAAAGTGTTTTTGAAAAGGAAAGTGAATCTGAGTTTCCCCTGGCTGCTTTCTGGCTGGCAGATATCAAACAACGTTTGGGAAAATATGATGAAGCAAAACGATTATATGAATTATATTTATCTGAACATCAGGATGAGGATGCCTATCTGACCGCAAAGGCAACAAAAGAGATTGCTGCATGTGACTGGGCAAAGGAATTGATGGAAAATCCAAGTGAGAACATTAAGATCGAACAATTGGCAGGTGACATCAATTCTTCAAATACTGATTTCAATCCTGTGTGGAGAGACAGCACATTGTATTATTCATCCATGAGATTTAATAAAGCAAAAGACGTTTATATTCCCACACGGATGATCTCAAAAGTCCTTAAGACATCTGATGAAGCAGCCAGTACCATTTTGCCATCCAGCGGAACTTTTAACTCAGATATGCTCAACACGGCGCATGTGAGTTTCAATTTCAAAGGGGATAAAGTTTATTTTACTATTTGTGATTACACAGAAAAGATCAATATTCGCTGTGATATTTTTTATAGTGTGGTGAATCCTGACGGCACATTCGGAGAGCCGGTCAAATTACCTGATTACATCAATGATCCCAAAGCTTCCAATACACAACCGAATATCGGATACAGCAATAAAACAAGACAGGAAGTCCTTTATTTTGCTTCTGACAGAGCAGGAGGCAAAGGGAAAATGGATATTTATTACGTTTATGTAGATAAAGCAGGAAATTTTACAAGACCTTTAAATCTGGATATTATCAATACACCTGAAGATGAGATCACGCCTTTTTATCACAGTGCTTCGGACATCCTTTATTTTAGTTCGGAAGGTTATAAAAGCATGGGCGGATTTGATATCTATGCCATTTCATTCGATGGAAGCAATGCCAAAGAAGTGATCCATCTGGGATATCCGGTCAACAGCAGTTTCAATGATATTTATTATTATCTTGATCCAACCGGTTCCAAAGCATATTTTTCATCCAACAGACAAGGATCGCAATTTATCGACCCTATGTATGAAGCATGTTGTTTTGATATCTTCAAAGCAAACATCAGTGATCTCGCAATTGACCTTATTGCCCAAAGTTTTAGTAAAATAACAGCTGCTCCGCTAAACGGGTCCCGATTGAAGTTATTTGATGCCAATACGAACGAACTGATCGCAGAAGCACAGAATGATGAAAATTATGAAGCGACTTTCAAGCTGGCTTCCAACAAGTCATATTATGTGGTAGCCGAGATGGAAGAGTTTATACCTGATACCGTATTTTTTAATACTTTTAATATAAGAAAGTCAACAACTATCACCAAAAAGTTATACCTGGATCAAACACCTTTGATGTTGGAAATTTTTGTTTTAGATAAGATCACGAAATTCCCGGTAAGCGGTACAGAAATAACACTTAAAAACCTCACAAATCCTGATATTCCTGATATTGTAATGTTGAATCCAGACGGAAATGATTTCAAAATGGAAGTTATCCGTGGGGTTCAATACAAATTGATTGCAAAAAATCCGGATTACGCACCACAGGAAATACTTATTTCTACTCATAATGTTGTTGGTCCAAAAATTGTTCAATATGTTTATCTGGGTGATTTACTCAATGTTCAATTGCCATTGTCAGTTTATTTTGATAATGATAGACCTGAGCCAAAATCGATGAATCTTACAACCAAAAAAACGTATTCTCAGACTTATACAGAGTATTATGCGAAAAAACCGGAGTTTATCCAGGCTATCATAGATGGATTGGTAGAGGAAGATATATCTGTCCCAATGCAAAGGATGGATAACTATTTTGAGTTTTTCGTTAAAGGTGGTAAAGAAAGGTTTGATGAATTCCTGAGAACATTGCTTATAGTGCTCCGTCAGGGACACCAATTGGAAATTGAAATTCAAGGGTATGCGAGTCCGAGAGCTGAGTCAGCCTATAACCTTGCTTTAGGGCAAAGAAGGATCAGTTCAGTCAGAAATGAATTGTATCAATATCAAAATGGTGCTCTTAGGCCATTTCTTAACAAAGGAGCCTTGAAAATAAGGGAGGTTTCTTACGGTGATTCCCTTTCTCCTGCCGATGTAAGTGATAATCTGCTTGATCTGAAAAACTCAGTGTACAGCATAAGTGCTTCCAATGAGAGGAGAGTAGAAATCATCAGGGTGGAAATTGACTAATTTTAAATATTAAACCATAAGTATATGACTCGGTCAATCAATATTTTATTCATCATATTTACAGCTTTTCTGTTTCTGGGAACATCAAAGTTGGAGGCAACTCATATTGTAGGTGGAGACATGACCTATCGATGTTTAGGTGGTGGGAAATATGAATTTACCCTTACATTTACAAGAGACTGTGAATTAGGGGCTGGCGATGCAGAATTTGATAATTACGCGATCGTTGCTATCTATGACCATAATTTTAATCCTGTCAGTTTAGGAACTGCGGGGTATATGTTTATGCCATATGTACATGAAGAAACAGACACTCTGAATACTGATCTCACTTCTTTTTGCAATATTAGCGGAGCAGAAGTTTGCGTTCACCAAACGGTATTCAGGGATACGATTACATTGCTTCCCCGCACGGGAGGTTATATTTTTTCCTACCAAAGATGCTGTAGAAATGCATCATTGCTCAATGTTAAAGATCCGTTGCAAACCGGCAGTACCATTTCCATTGCGCTGACAGAAGAAGCGTTCAATGCTTGCAATTCGAGCCCGGTTTTCAATCAGTGGCCAGATATTTATGTATGTACAAACAGACAGCTCAATGTGAATCAGCTGGCAACTGACATAGATGGTGATCAGTTGGTTTATAAACTCAATACACCTTATTCAGGAGCTACGATTGCCGAACCACGACCAGACAGGTTCAGCAAATTTACACTGCCCTATGAGCCTTTGGAATGGGCGCCTGGTTATCAGTTGGACAATCTTTTAGGAAGTGCAGTTCCTTTACAGATCAATCCGACAAATGGTTTTATAAGTGGTATTCCTGATCACCCCGGACAATTTGCTGTTGGAATAATGGTTGAAGAATACAGGAACGGTCAGTTACTTTCAGTAGTGAAAAGAGATTTTCAGTTAAATGTCCGTTCATGCGGAACACCTCCTGTGGCAGATTTTGAAGCGCCAACGGTACTTTGCGGTACGGATGATTTTACGGTCAATTTTCAAAATACTTCTCAGGATGCAGATCAGTTTTTCTGGAGGTTCAATTACCCGAGCATTGCTCCCGGAGAGACTTCATCAGATGTAAATCCTGTTTACACATATCCAAATACTCCGGATTTTACAGGTAAAGAAGTTTTTACAGTTGGTTTGAAAGCTACCAGAACAGCAGATCAGTGCTATGATGAGATTTTTAAGGATATACTTGTAATCGCTGACCCTTTGTTGGTAGATTTTGAATTTGAATTGATCAGCTGTGAAGATGCTTCCTTACAGGTTGTTTTAAAAGATGTCAGCGAATCTCTCAATACAGTTTATACGATTAGCGGAAGAAAATGGACAGTGAAAATTTCTGATTCGGATATCAGAAATAGTAATGATAAAGATTTTTATCTGACGATTCCAAAACAAGGTGTAATAGAGGTTACTCTCGAAGTGACTACAGTTGAAGGATGTGTTGAAGAAATTCAAAGGCCTGTCGATGTAAATTTTGTCGATATTCAATTTATCGCCAATCCATTTGTCATTTGTGCGGGAGAAACGATCAATCAATTGGTTGCCAACCCAAATCCAGTCTGGACATACATCTGGTCTCCAGCTGAAGGATTGATTTTTGAAAATGGTGATGATAGATCCAATCCTAAATGTCTGATCGATCATGACATTATTTACTCAGTAACGGTGACTGATGGCATTTGTTCAGTGGAAGGGACTGTTTCGGTTGTGGTAAAAGACTGGTTTACACTCGAAATTGAAGGGCCTGAGTATATCTGTGATCCTGAGGTTACTTTAACAGCAGGAGGAACGAATGATCCTGAAGTTGAATATGAATGGTCTTTGAACCCTGATTTTAATCCAATATTGACCACAGGTAAAATTGTTACATTGCCTTTCGCTGGGAATGAACAGGAATTCTTTGTTCGGATAAAAGAAGGAACCGGTTGTGCTTTGAATGACACCAGCATATTGGTTAAACGTAATGAAATTGAACTGGATTTTGAAAAAGAAGTTACATTTTGTGCAAGCCTTGAAAAAGAGATTATACTGACCAATTTGCGTCCGGATCAGGATTTAACCTTTACCTGGGAAGTAAACCCAAACATCACGGTTCAGAATAACGGGTTTACGGTTTTGGTATCAGCTGATTCACCACAAGAATTTTATATGTATTTTTCTGTTGTGAACCAATATGGCTGTGAGTCTGAAGACAGCATTTTGGTGAGAGTTATCCCCGGGCCGGTATTGGTGTTGGACGAAACTTTGGAGTGTAATACATATACCTATTGCTTTACAGCTTTTAATGGTGAAGGAACCAGCTTCCAATGGAACTTTGGTGACCCACAATCTCCTGATAATACTTCTTCTTTAGTCAATCCATGTCATACTTATCCAGGCACAGGAACTTTTACTGTTACTGTGAGCGCAGTTTTTGAAATTTGCGGAGCTGAATTTAGTCTTACAAAAGATATTTTCGTTCCTGAGATTTTCGCACTCGAAGGAAAAGATACCGTTGTATTTTGCAAAGGAGAAGAATCCGTGATGCTCGATGTCAATCCATCTAATTTTACCATGGATGTTAAATGGTATAATGAACAAAATGAATTGGTTGGCACAGGAATCATGGTGGATTTTGCTCCAGATGGCGACGAGCTTTTGCATATTATAGCTATCGATACCTTTGGATGTGTGGCAGAATTAGATATGTTTTTGGATGAATATTCATTTGACCTGTCCAAGGATAATCCAGGAGTACTTTGCTTTGGAGATACCATCACATTAAAGGTATATAATAATAATTCTGATCAGCTGGAATATTTATGGGAGTCTAGTCCAAATATTATTTCAGCATTGGATAGAGATTCTATTATTGTTATTTTGGAAAATTCTGATGATTTTGTTGTTGTTGTGACCAATCCTGAATTTGGCTGTGTTTCAGACCCGGTGATCATTTCAGTATTGGTCAATCATGTAACAGCCGAGGTGTCAGCAGATACTACTACTATCGTAGTGACAAAGTCTACGACTCTAACCGTGGACGGGAATTTTGATGCCAATGCTAAAATTTTATGGTCAACGGGCCAAACTACCGAAACCATTACTGTTTCTCCTGTCACAACCACCACTTATTGTGTTACAATAACGGATGAGGATGGATGTACTGCAGAGGATTGTATTGAAATCCTTGTCTTGGATCCTGCCTGTGATGAAACAGATATTTTTATTCCAAATGCATTTTCACCTCACGATAATAATAATGTAAATGATGTTTTCAGACCCAGGGGTAAATACCTTGAAACTGTTGAAATTATAATTTATGACAGATGGGGGAAACAATTATTCCAGGAAAAAGGAGATACACAAGTGAATTGGGATGGAACACACAAAGGAGCCTATCTTGGTCCGGATGCATTTGTATATGTAGTTAAGGTGGTATGCCAAAATCAGAAAATATTTGAAAAAGCAGGGAATGTAACCATCATCAGATAAAGAGCATTTAAAATTATCTCTTTTGATATATAAAAGGCTGCAGGTTGTTTCCTGCAGCCTTTCATGTTCTATGTTAATATAAATCAATTGTTTTTAGTATGTTAAGGTTGGTCATTTGCTATTTTTGATCTTAGTAGTGTAGGTAAGTAAATAAAACAGATAGAAATTTTTGCCTTAAATAAAATCGAAAAGACATCGGGCTGATTCCATGTGAATTAGAAGAAACTATAAAGCTCTAAAATAATTGGACATAGCAAAGAATAACGTTATGTAGAAGATTTCTCAGAGCTCAAAAAATTGTGGACGTATTTAGTGCGGGCGAAAACCCGTTTTATGATTCAATTTAGCACGGGTTTTTGGTTTGAAATCGTCTTTAAATTTATTCCAGGGAGTATTTTTATAAAAATCACCCCCAAAGTAATTAATGATCATTTCAAATTGAATTTCATCATGGTACCCGGGTAATGGTTGTATAACTTCCAGATTTTCAGTAAGAAAAATATAAGTAGGGTAGGATAGCTGTCCACTTGTCAGCGTCAGGGCCAGTTCGTGGTAACCTCTTTTACCTTGTTTTACAAATTCATAAGTTTTCCCTTTAAACTCAATCATTTCTTTTTGTTCGGCATTGAATTTCACAGGAATGTAATTGTCATTGATGTATTCGATGATGACCGGATTATTGAATGTAGTGTTATCCATTTGTTTGCACCAACCACACCAATCAGTATATAAGTCGATCAGCATTTTTTTAGGTGATTGGTCATGCAATTCCATTGCTTCTTCGAAACTGATCCAGTTGATCTTGTTTTGACCAAAAACTACAATCTGGAAAAATACCAGATTAAAAGTCACTAAAATCAACCGTTGATTATGCAAAACTCTGAAAAACATCTCCATAAGTCTGATTCACTATTCTTTTCAAAATTTGAACAAACAAAATACAAATAATTCAGGCCAAAAGTTTTAATATGGGCAACTTTAAAATATTTTTAACATTCTTCTATATTTTGTACTGGTGATAGGCAGGGAAAGCAACTGAATTCGGCAGATATTTGAGTTTATTGCAATTGTTTAAAAATATTTACCATAGATTAAAGTTGTTTTTAAAGGGTGTTTCCAGTAACTTTAGATGTTTTTTGGAAGTGATTTTTTTTAATGTATCCAAATGGTATTTACGGTGTACATCAGTGCCGACAAAGTCGATTACGCCTGCTTTAAGTAATTTGATAGCAGTTTCATAAACATTGGTTCCATAATGCTTTGCAAGTGAAAGCAAATTGAGTTGGAAAAGGCAGCCGATTTCTTTCAATTCCTCAATATTGTTTATCACATTTTCGAAATAGGTATACCTTTCAGGGTGAGCCAATATGGGTTCATAGCCCATTGAGTTCAACCTGAAAAGGATTTCATGTAATTGAAGAGGTGCTTGAAAATTAGGAAACTCAATAAGTACATATTTATTTTTAATTGTCAGTAAACTGGATGTATCTAAATATTGCATGAATTTTTCATCCAGCATATACTCTGCAGCAAAACTTAAACTCACGGGTAATTTCCTGGATTGAATCTCTTCCTGTAGCAAGATTGCTTTAGATCTAATAATTTCGGGAGTGTTCGGCCATACAGAACCATATATATGAGGAGTGGTAATCAGTCGGGTGAAGCCCATTTGAATGAGACCCTGAATTAAATCCAGACTTTCTTCCATTGACTTTGCTCCATCGTCGATACCGGGTAAAAGGTGCGAATGAATGTCAACGAATTCTTTTGGAAAGAATTCATATAAAGGTATTTTTCGCGAGAAGATCAAGATTATTTAAGTTTAATCATCTAATTTAAGTACCTGGATGAATGCACTTTGTGGAACCTGAACGCTACCGAATTGCCTCATTTTCTTTTTACCTTTCTTTTGTTTTTCCAAAAGTTTTCTTTTTCTCGTGATATCACCTCCATAGCATTTTGCCGTAACATCCTTTCTCAAAGCTGAGATTGTTTCTCTTGCAATGATCTTTTGACCGATTGAAGCCTGAATTGCAATGACAAATTGTTGCCTGGGCAATAAATCTTTAAGTTTGGCACACATTCTCCTGCCGAATGACTGAGCTTTATTTCTATGGATCAGAGATGAGAAAGCATCCACTCTTTCCCCATTGAGCAAAATGTCCATCTTGATCAGGTCAGATTCGCGGTAATCAAGTGGTGAATAGTCAAAAGAGGCATATCCTCTTGAAATTGATTTCAACTTATCATAGAAATCAAATACAATTTCTGCCAAAGGCAAATGGTAACTCATTTCGACCCGGGTTTCAGTCAAATAGTCCTGGCTAACCAGAATCCCCCTTTTTTCAAGGCAAAGGTTCATGATAGCTCCGATATAATCCGGCTTAGTAATGATCTGTGCCAAAATATAGGGTTCTTCCACTTTCTCCAGATAGTTGGCTTCAGGTAAATCATTGGGTGTATGGATCGTAAGTTTTTGACCGGCAGTAGTATATGCAAAATAAGAAACGTTGGGAACCGTTGTGATCACATCCTGATCGAATTCTCTGGATAGACGTTCCTGAACTATCTCAAGATGGAGCATGCCCAGGAAACCGCACCTGAAGCCAAAACCGAGGGCATTGGATGATTCTGGCTCAAATACCAGTGAAGCATCGTTCAACTGCAATTTTTCCAAAGAATCTCGTAAATCTTCGAAATCCTCATTGTCCATTGGGAAAATCCCGGCAAATACCATAGGTTTTACTTCTTCAAAACCTTTAATAGCTTGTTGGCATGGATTAACCACATGGGTTATGGTGTCACCCACTTTAATTTCTTTGGAGTCCTTGATGCCGGTAATGATATATCCGACATCACCGGCAGATATTACATTTTTTGGTATTTGATGCAATTGTAATATACCTACCTCATCAGCGTTATATTCCTTCCCGGTATTTACAAATCTTACCAGGTCATTTTTTTTGACCTCACCGTTAAAGACCCTGAAATATGCGATTACACCTCTGAATGAGTTGAAAACCGAGTCAAAAATCAATGCCTGAAGCGGGGCATGCGAATGACCTTTTGGCGCCGGAATTCTTTCAACAATATGCTCAAGTATTTGCGGAACGCCTTCGCCGGTTTTTCCACTTGCTTTAATGATATCCGAAGGCTTACAGCCGATAAGATCGATGATTTGATCAGCTACCTCATCAATATTTGCTGCATCCATATCAATTTTATTCAACACAGGTATGATCTCCAAATTGTGGTCTATGGCGAGATAAAGATTGGAAATCGTTTGAGCCTGAATACCTTGTGTAGCATCAACCAATAAAAGGGCTCCTTCGCAGGCAGCAATCGATCTGGAAACCTCGTATGAGAAATCCACATGACCAGGTGTATCGATCATATTTAAAATGTATCGTTTACCGTCTGAAGGACGGTCATAATACATCTGAATAGCATGACTTTTAATGGTTATTCCGCGTTCTCTTTCCAGATCCATGCTGTCCATAACCTGTTCTTTCTTATCCCTTTCATTAATGGATTGGGTCAAATCAAGCAACCGGTCTGACAAAGTACTTTTGCCATGATCTATATGCGCAATAACACAAAAATTTCTTATGTTTTCCATATTGGCCGCAAATATACACAATTTCAACTTTTACCTCATTAGTGTATATAACAAATTACATAGAATTCAGTTTGGATTAGATTCGATTCTTTAAATTAAGGTTCAGATCAGAGAAGTTTAAATCTGAAACAAGGTTTTTGCACGTGAGTTTTACGATTTAGGAATACTTTGAAATGAATTATTCATGGAAAACTTAAAAAATATATTATAAATTTTTGCAATATGTAATTTATTGTTAAATTTGTCACATCAAAGTGAATTTGAGAAACTTTCTAACAGCCGGTATTGTGGATCAATCCTTTCTTACCCAAATAGGGTACATCCCAAAAACAAACGATCCACAGTACTGGTTAGAAAGCTAAATTTCCCTATAATAGCTTTAGATGATGTACTATTGGCAATATCGGTGAAATTCAGATCTATTGAGCATTTATCAGTAAGTGAATGTCTATGTTTTTATTTCTGATTTTTGATAATTGCATTTTTAAAATAGATCTTCCCTGTAATTATTTTATACCAGTCTAATATTGATAATTTTTTTGTTAAGTTAATTTTGAACCTTTAAGTTTTTATGCTTTTGACACGAGGTTTTAAAAATTGCTTAACTAATTTTTGACTAAATATAGAAATTACTCCCATTTAAGTTATTTAAAGCATATAATGTATCGGATTTTGGAAAAATTATTGTTTGCATTCCTTCAAAGAGTTATTTCTTTCAGGGAAAATCATACTTTTGTTTGCTTTCCGAATTAAGGAAAGAATATTATCTTTATCATAAATTTAAAATCAATATTGTTTTGGGAGGAATTTTAGTCATCATACCTACCTACAATGAGAAGGAGAATGTCAGGAAAATAACGTCTGCGATCAGATCCCTGCCAATGCATCTTGACATCCTGTTTGTTGATGATGGATCGCCTGACGGAACGGGAAGGATCATCAGGGAAATGATGGAGACAGATCACCACATTCATTTGATTGAGCGTTCGGGAAAATTAGGCTTGGGTACTGCATATATTGTCGGATTTAAGTTTGGTATTCAACACGGGTATGATTTTATATGTGAAATGGACGCAGATTTTAGTCATCAGCCTAAAGATCTTATCCGGTTGATCAAAGCGTGCGATAATAATTATTTTGACCTTTCTGTCGGTTCAAGATATGTGAAAGGTGGAGGTATTCAAAATTGGCCGTCCGACAGGTTATTTTTATCATACGGAGCATCTCTGTATGTTCGGGTTATCACCTGGATGAATGTAAAAGATCCGACTGCAGGTTTCGTTTGTTACAAAAGGCAGGTACTGGAAACCATTGATCTTGATAAAATAAAATTTGTTGGGTATGCTTTTCAAATCGAAATGAAATTCGCTGCCAAATCATTAGGATTCAGGCTAAAGGAAATTCCAATAGTTTTTACTGACAGGGTAGAAGGTGTTTCAAAAATGAATAAGTCCATCATTTCAGAAGCTATTTTTGGTGTGATAAAAATGAAATGGAATAGCTTCTGGAATTCTTACAGGATCAAACGACTTCATAACGCATAAGTATTCTATCTACACCGAAAAGTCCAATTTAATATCGTCACCGATCAGTGCAAGACTGAAGGTAAACGATTGAATATCAGCGAAATAAATTTCCACATTTGAGGGGATTTGGGGGTAAAGACTTTGCGGCGCAGACTTTATATATCATTCATTTCAAATTTGAAATCAGCGCATTTAGATTGACATGATCCTGAATGAGGTTGATCGCCCTGGTTACTTTCCAGGGAGTATGTCTGTTGATCTTGACTTCAATTTTAGAAATACTTACCACACAACTATATGTATCCAGATCTGTTTGAACAACAGGAATTTTATGCCTTTCAATGTAACCCAATGTCTCTGTATCCAGGTCATCATGTCCTGTTAAAACTATGCCAGCCAAAGGGTTTTCCTCAAGTTTCAACATATGTGTCAGCATTTTTAACCTGTCAATAGCTTTCCCGGCAAATTTAGAATTGGAAATCAGAAGGATATCTTCAGGAACTTTCAAATCTGTCAGATCCATCAATGTCCCTGCAAGTGTATTTGCCACTTTATTATGCATTTTGTCTTCATTGAACAGAACTTTACCTCTGATGGCTTTATTGATGGTTTCCATCAAGGGATAGGCCAGGACTTTATCATATGGTACTACACCCAATAGTGGTATGTTGCACATATCCAGCCATTTACCGACATAATACCGAACTTTTTCAATTTTCTCAGGCATCACTTTATTGATCACTACGCCTATTATAGGCACTTTGCTTTCTCTGAAAAGTGCAGTGGTCATGTTCATCATGTCGATGGTTTTTCCAATACCACCTTCAACAACCATCACTATTCCGGCATCCAACATCTTTGCCACCCTGGCATTGCTTATCTCCGCAACAGTTCCCACGCCCGGATGTCCGGTACCTTCATAAATGACCAATTCGTATTCCTCATTCAATTTTTCTGAAGCATTTAGAATTCTATCTTTATAATCGTAAGATCCAGGATTGTCAAGAAAAAGTTCCGTCGCACCTTTTCCTAATATCACAGGACTATGAAGTTCTGCAACTATCTCAAAATCAATTAAATCCGAAAACAGTAAGATGTCTTTATCAACTTTTAAGTTACCGATATCCAGAAATTGCTGACCTACCGGTTTGGAATAACCAACTTTGATTCCCTGGTTTTTTAAGGCATAAACCAGTCCTAATGTTGTGGTTGTTTTTCCAACATGCTGTGAACTGGCGGCAACGTATATATTTTTATATTTCATAAAATTTCGTTTTTATAAATGAATGTGATCATACTGGCAAATATGATTCCCAAGCCCGAAAGTTCCAAAGGACATAACCTTTCCTTTTTTTTAATGTCAAGTTTAATCTCTGATTTATTGTTAATGCATTTGATCAAAAATGCAGAAAAGCCATTAAATTGAAAATGAAGATGATTGTACCATTTTTATCCTGGTTTTAATAAATTCCATCTTTATAATTAGGGGGAAACATACTTTTCAGGTAGTTTTTTATCAGTTAAGGTCATCAAAAAGGCGATAAGAGCAGTTTTATCGTCTTCGGATATTTGTATACCGCCTTTGTGTAAATTTTTCATATTACTATCTGCATACGGACTATACTGCAGCCCCTCACTGTAAAAATCAATGACTTCCTTAAGTGTTTTAAATCTTCCATCATGCATGTATGGTGCAGTGTATGCAAGATTTCTGAGGGAAGGTACCTTGAATTTTCCTCTGTCAAGTTCCAAACCTGTAACAGATTCAAATCCAGGATGCATTTTCTCAATTACATCCAATGCATTGTTGTGAAACCCTGTGTTTGTGAATAAAGGATCCACATGACAATGAAAGCAATCACCCTCTTCAGTAAAAAACAGTTCGTATCCACGCATTTCCAAAGCCGTTGGTGTGATCATACCTGAAACAATGCTGTCAAACCTTGTTTCAAAAGAGATAATGGATCTTACATATTGAGCCAGCGACTTTTCTACCAAATCCTGAGTTATGGGGGTTTTCCCAAATGCCTGATAAAATAAAGCAGGATAATTTTTGTCACTGTTAAGTTTCAGCAGCAAAGACTCCCAGCCATTATGCAACTCTTCGATCGTAACATCAATATCCAGTTCAATGGTATTGATTTTGCCCGTCCATGAATACCGTTGGTAATATCCGATATTAAATAGAGGCATGGTATTCATGGCCATGAAATGGCCTTGTATGCCTTTCGAGAAAGTCAACGTATCGGAAAATGCATTTTGAGGCTGATGGCAGGTAGCACAACTAAATTGGCCATTAAAGGAAATGACCGGATCAAAGAATAGTTTTTTCCCCAGTTGAACACCTTTTTCCGTTAAAGGATTGCCTTTGGGGATGAAAATAGGCGGGTAGTTGGTTGGGATCTTCAATTCATAAGGCGTTGGGTCATATGTGCCCAGGTCACTTTCAGGAACATCCTTGCAAGCTAAACCAAGAAAAATGACTAAATAGCCTACCCAATATAGTTTTCCGGACATTCAGATTCTATATTTATTTTAAGTGATTGAATTCATTTTCAGGAAATGGGCCTTTGACTGAAAAGACTGTAACGCCATTTGCTTTCAATACTTCCTGTGCATCCTGATTGCCCATAATCCCAAAGCCAAATGTTTCAAAATTGTAAACATATGGATTTTGCAACCATTCATTAAGATCCATGATGAGATCCATCGAATGATTATTGCCATCTACCACCATATCCTCCATCTCCAGCGTGATGTTCAGGTAGTTTTGATTGCCATAGGTTGCGCCTGTATGAAGATTGAAGTCTTTTATCTTGCCGGACCCCATTGAGTCAGCTGTTACTTCAAATCTCATGTAATGATAACCACCTCCTAATGCTGTGGGCCATTTGAAATTGATCATATCCAGTTCATCCGGGTAAGCATTGTCTTTATTTCTTGCTTCATTCAGTCCGAATACAAATCTAATCTTGTTATAGGTTCCGGCAGGTATATTTTTAAGAACAAAATTTTTTGTTTCAGTTCTGCCCAATTCAAAATAATGTTTCATGGAGAATGGAATACTGACACCTTCAGTGTTGATCAGTTCAAAATCAGAATAAATTTTTTGCAACCTTCTTAGTTTGTATGGGTGGCCTGCAGGTGATTGATAAACCCATTCGTTGATTATCAGTGGTTTACCTGCGATGTTTTGGACCAGATTAATCGTCAGGTCGCCGGTGTCAGATTTTTTTTCACAAGCAGTAAATGTTAGCAGCAAAAAAAACAGAGCTAACGAGTTTATCGGAAAAATATACTTCATAACATCCAAATTAAGTTATACAATGATAAGCATTTTATCAAAATTACTCAAGCAAATTTATTTTCTGTCTATTGAAAACTAATTATACATAATTTATCTAAATAAATGACTTTTTGTAAGTTTACCTAAATAAACTGTAAAAACTCGTAAGATAAACAAGAGAAGAACGCATTAAAGTAAAATTGATAAATATTTTCGGTTAATGAATTTCCAGTTGGAGGCAACTGATGCTAATATTTCTTGTATTCAATACTTTTACCACATATCTTTGTATTGCATGTTTTCATTAGTTTTATTTGTAATTAAATTGTCAAATTGAGCAATTCACTTCTTGAAGTATCCAATTTTTCACTTTCTGTCGGTAATAAAGGCAGAACAGTTTCTATTCTAAAAAATGTTTTTCTCGAAGTGAAAGCAGGTGAATCAGTTTGTATTTTGGGTTCATCCGCTTCGGGGAAATCCATGCTTGCCCTTAGTATTATGGGTCTTATCCCGGAGTATAAGGATTTTCGCAGCCAAGGTGAAATTTTCTTTTACAATGAAGAAGGAATAAAAACAGACCTTACGACATTAAGTAAATCTCAATGGAGAAAACTCCGGGCTTCAAAAATTGCGATGATTTTCCAGGACGCGGCAACCAGCTTCAATCCTGTCAGATCATGTGGCTCACAAATAGTTGAGGTATTGATGGCTCATCAAAAAATCAAGCCTGGAAGAGCCAAGTCAATGGTTTACAATCTTATGGATAGATTGGGCATTGAACAAAAGGAAGCTGTGTATCGTGCTTTTCCTCATCAACTTTCGGGTGGACAGCTTCAAAGAATGATGATAGCAATGGCTATGATTGGCCAGCCTGAACTGCTCATAGCTGATGAGGCAACAAGCAATCTTGATGAAAAAAATAAAGCTGAAATAGTTGATCTATTATGGAGCATGCAAAAAGACTCAGGATGTGCATTGATATATATTACCCATGATCAAGCTGAGGCAGAAAAAATTGCAGGCAGACAATTGTTCATGAGCAACGGACAATTATTGGAGTTGGAAAAGGGGAAAAATGACGCTGATTCTGTTACAGATAATACACCATTTATGAAGTCCGTCGAATATAGAGCAACTCTGCAAGCAACAAATAGTCAATCTTCACCATTGTTCACAGTTTCCAGCCTTACAAAATCGTATAAACGAAGGAATTTTTTCGGGAAAGTTTATGCCAGAGTTCAGGTACTTGATGATGTTAATATGCAAATAAATAGAGGAGAATCCATTGGCTTGATGGGTGTTTCCGGTAGCGGCAAAAGTACTTTGGGCAGGTTGATCTTATGTTTGGAACAGGCGGACAAAGGAAGCGTATTATTTAAGGGGGAAGAGCTGTCCTGTATGTCAACTTCGCAATTGCGAACATATCGGAAGCATTTTCAAATCGTTTACCAAAATCCATACAACACATTGAATCCCAGAATGAATGTGTTGTCAATCGTGAGAGAACCCTTGGAAGTACATCACTTTTGTAACAGCTTGAAAGAAAGGAATGAGCGTGCCAGAAATTTACTGTTGAATTGTGGAATTCCTGAAGAAAAACAACAACAATTTACATTCCAGCTATCTGGCGGACAACGACAAAGGGTTGCCATAGCAAGGGCAATGATCCTTGAGCCGGAATTTGTTGTATTGGACGAATGTGTATCCTCACTTGATGATCGAAACAGGGAGAACATCATTGAACTGCTGCACGATTTTAAGGTCAATCAACAGATCAGCTATCTGTTCATTGGACATGACAAAAAATTGGTTGAGCGTTTTTCAGATCGGGTATTCTGTTTGGAAAGAGGTAACTTAATTCAGGTTTAAAATTGAAATGATTTATTTGAAATTTGATATTTGAAGCCATATTATTAGTTTTGTTCACCTTTAAAATATTAATATGAAAAAATTTTTAAATAGCAAAAAGCTCACTATTTATGCCATTGGGTTCGTGATGTTTATTATATCTGGAATGCAACTCAACCAAAAGAACTGGCGTAATGATAAGCTTATCATTTATAACGACATTATATCATATTATGCTTATTTGCCGGCAACTTTTATTTATAAAGACATTACCCTCAATTTTATAGATAAAGGAGATGGAGAAGGAAAATATATATTTTGGCCAAATATTACCAAAGATGGGAAAAAAGTTATAAAAATGTCTTCAGGAATGAGTATGATGTATGCTCCTTTTTTCTTTTTTGGTCATTTATATGCCTTAAATTCAAATACATATGAAGCAACAGGTTTTTCAGTTCCCTATAGGGTCGCATTGATCATTGGTAGTCTCGTCTGGTTATTGATCGGTTTGATTTTTCTTAGAAAAGTGCTTTTAAGGTATTTCCCTGAAAACATAGCTGCCTTGACCATCCTGATCGTGGTTTTGGGAACAAATTTGTTGCATTATTCAACCAGGGAACCAACCATGTCCCATTTATATAATTTTAGTCTGTTTGCGATTTTTTTATGGCTGACTATCAAATGGTTTGAAAAACCTACTGTTAAATGGAGTATTTTGATTGGTATGCTGACCGGATTGATCACGGTTACAAGACCTAATAATCTGATCATCGTATTTATTTTCATGTTTTATGGAGTATATCATTTTAAGTCGCTTAAAGATCAGTTACAATTGTTTTGGAGACAGAAATGGAATATACTGGTCATTGTTTTCAGCGCGACCGTATTGGTACTGCCACAATTGTTTTATTGGAAATATGTCACTGGCCAATGGGTATACTATTCCTATGGTGAAAATGAAAAATTCTTTTTTAATAACCCACAGATAATTAACGGGTTATTTAGTTATCGTAAAGGTTGGCTATTATATACACCGGTTATGACTCTGGCATTGGCTGGTGTGTTTTTCTTAAAAGAGAAATTGAAGAACCTGTTTATTCCTGTACTTATATTTATACTTTTGAATATCTATATCACTTTCAGTTGGTGGTCATGGTGGTACGGAGGAAGTTTTGGGATGCGTCCGATGATCGATTCTTATTCGATCCTGGCATTGCCCTTAGCTGCTATCACTCAATTTTTTTATCATCAGAAAGTATGGATAAAAAATACTTTTCTTGTAGCCTTACTATTATTTGCACTCAATGGTTTTTGGGGAAATATCAAATATTTCCATGGTTCGATACACTGGGACAGTATGACTAAAGCAGCATATTGGGATTCTTTTGGCCGCGTAAAACCATCTCCCGATTTTTACAATTTGATCAAAGAGCCGGATTATGAATCTGCTGCTAAAGGGCTGGAGGAATATTGATCAGTTTTTCAACGTATCAGCTACTTATTTTTTTTCCGAATTTGCTTACTATCATATACATCATCAGGATACTGACTGGAAAACCCATCGCGCTGAAGTATGAATGATTGACATAAAAAGCAGAAAGTAAAGTGAGTATGAAAGAGATCACGCCCACTGTCAATGCATATGGAAGCTGAGTTCTGACATGTTGGACATGATCACAACCTGATGCCAAAGAACTCATGATCGTCGTGTCTGAAATGGGAGATGCGTGATCACCCATCACTGAAGCACCCATGATGGCACTTATGGTAATGACCAGAATATCAGTACTTTCCAAGGGACTCATGCCTGCCTGAATGGACAATGTCCAGCTTGCCGGAAGGGCAATTGGGAATAAGATAGCCATTGTACTCCAGCTACTGCCGGTGGAAAAAGAAATCAGCCCGGAAATAACAAAAACAAGGGCAGGCATCAGTTCAGGCCGCAACAAGCCTTCTAAAGCTGAAGTTATAAATTCAGCAGTATGGAGTTCCTGTGTCGTTTTTGCCAGAGACCATGCCAGAGCGAGGATCATTAGAGCGGGCATCATCGATTTGAAACCATTGGTCATAGTTATAAAAGTATCATTGACTTTCAATAACCGTTGAGCTAAACTCAGGTAGATGGCCACGGTCAAGCCTGTCAAAGAGCCCCATAAAAGCGCAGTAAATGAATCAGCATTACCTATTACAAAACCTGCGTTTACAATAAGTGACTGACTGCCTGTGAGTATAGGTATTTCTTGCCATATAGAACTCCAACGATCATTTACTAAATCAGGGCTCTTTTGAATGAGCAACTCAAATGATTTTTGCATACCTGTGACAATTAAACCAAGGATTGTCATGATGACCAGAGATATGACGGGTAATACTGCATTGAACCATCGTAACGGCGTGTCGGGAGCTGGCGTAAAATGCTCGTCTTCCGCATTGCTTCCCTGGTTGTTGACTTTTTTTTCTGTTTTTTTGTTTTTTCTGGCATTTTCCTCTGCAATATACATCGGGCCAAATTCTTTTTTTAAAATGATCACTAAAAAAACGAAAATCAAGGTTAAAAACGGATAATATGCATAGCTGAGAGATTTCAGAAACAAGGAATATGGCGTCAGACTTGGATCGATCCCTTCCAATGTTTTAATGCCATCTCCTATATAACCCAATTCAGCGCCAATCCACGTTGTAATAAAAGCTGTTGCGGCAACCGGTGCCGCAGTAGAGTCAACAATATAAGCCAGTTTTTCCCTTGATATCCTGAATTTATCTGAGATACTTTTCATGGTATTGCCAACAATCAATGTATTGGCATAATCATCAAAGAAAATAGCAATGCCCATCATCCAGGCGATGATTTGGGTGCTTACAGGTGTTTTGGCATATTTTGAAAGTCCGGACACAACTCCTGCCATGCCTCCGTTTTTAGAAATGATGGCAACCATTCCGCCAATTATCAGGGAAAATACAATGACAGCCATGTGGCTGAAATCTGTTAGTGTCGGAACGAGATAATCTGTGACTGTGTTAAAAAACTGGAGAAAAAAATATTGAAATGAATCAATTCTTAAGCCTCCGGCAATGAAAACACCCGAGAATAAACCCAGGAAAAGTGCTAAAACAACTTCTTTGAACAACAGTGCCAGTAATATAGCCAAAAGCGGAGGAATAACAGACAACCAGAGTGGAATGTTCCTGATCCGGTATGTGCCATCAAAACCCTGAGAAATATGGTATAAAGAATAATGATTTTGGTTTTTTATAAATAACAACCTTCCTTTTTTATCTGTATCAAAACCTTCAATTTTTGCAAAACCACCGGAAAAAAGGTATTTCCCCTCATTTCCGTTGACCTTAAGTCTCATCGCTACAGTGTCTTTTGCTGTCGGATTAAAGAAGTTCAATGATTGCCCTAGTTGAACAATTTGTATTTTTGAAACATCTTGCTCTGCTTCAAAACCATTATTTGCAACAATAATTTGCGCAGGAAAAATTATAAGAATGAATATTGTGATCCAGGCAAATATGATCTGATGATTGAATTTTTTACTCATAGCTGAAAATACATGGATTTAATTGGATATTTTTGTTGGCGACGACTGTTACTTATGGTTGTAAAGCAAATTGGACCATACAGCAGTGCGAAAATCTATATTAATCTAGCTTATGACAATGCTTCTATGCGATTGATCCGATTTATCATGTTGTTTTTTTTCATACAATCAATTTTTGTGATGATAGCACAAGATAAAAATTGTATATCAATTGATGTGTATGAATCAGGTCGAAAACTAAAAAATCCATTTGTTGGTGGTTTGGATGCACCCCAATTCAATCAGATGGATGTTGATCTGGATGGAATTGAAGACCTGCTGATCTTTGACAGGACTTCGAGACAATTGAGTATTTTCCTTTACACACCTTCGGGTTACCAGTTTACTTGTAAATACAACCACCATTTTCCGGACATAACGCATTGGTTTTTTGTTGCAGATTATAATGGAGATGGGTTAAAAGATCTGTTTATTTCGCCCAAAGCTTCGTCTTCACCTCATGTAGAAGTGTGGAAAGCTTTTCAAGACAGTCAGGGTATCAATTATTCAAAATTGGGGTTTCCTTATGGTTCGGGAGAGGTATTGCAATATGCTTATCTGGGTAATTATTTCGGTTTGTATATTTCCAAGTCGGATTATCCATCCATTGTTGACATTGACCACGATGGAGACCTGGATATATTGAGTTTTGAACCTGGTGGCGGAACCATCAACTGGTATCGAAATATGTGTAAAGAATCCGGAATTTCCCTTGATAGTTTCAAAATGGTGCTGGAAGACAGATGCTGGGGAAAATTCAGGGAATCGCCGCTGGATGAAGAGATCGTGCTGAGTGATGATCCTGATGAATGTGCTTCATGGAGTATTGGACTTCGGCATGCTGAATCAACAGTCAATTTATTAGATATGGATAGTGATCAGGATTATGATATATTATTGGGCGATGCTGAATTCGATGGTTTGATCTACATTGAAAACGGAAAAACGACTGTGGACTGGGGAATAAACATCATCAAACCTTTTCCTGAAGAACCTAATCAATTCAAATTAAGATGGTTTCTTGGTTCATATAATATAGATGTGGACCAGGATGGGAAATCAGATCTGTTGGTGGCACCAAATGCTCCTTATGGTGCGAAAAATATGGATAATGTTTATTTTCTCAAGGATATGGGAGATGGTGTCTATAAGGATTTTCACCTTCAAAATAAAGATATTTTTCAGCGAGAAATGATAGACTGGGGATCCATGACATTTCCGGTTTTTACGGATTATGATCAGGATGGACTGGTTGATCTTATGCTTGGTACTTCAGGATACATAGATGACGATGGCTTAGTACATCCAAAAATGGTTTATTACCGAAATATAGGCACAAAAAATCAGCCAACCTTAAGTTTGGTGGACGATCAGATGTTCGATGCTGAAAACTTTGGTTTTTCTTTCCTCGTTCCGGCGTTTGGTGATCTGGACGGTGACGGAGATCAGGATGTGATCATCGGAACTGAAAACGGAACATTGATTTACCTGCAAAATCTTGCAGGCAGTGGCAAAGAACCGGTTTATGACCAGCCAGTTTACGATTTTATGAGTATTAATGTGGTAAACAATGCCATTCCAGCCATCGCAGATATCAATGAAGATGGCCTGGATGATTTATTGATTGGCAATGCCAGATCGTTCAGTTATGGAGGGAAAACAGGTAGTTTTGCCTTTTTCGGAAATATGGGAACCAATGGACAGCCATTTTTCCAAAGTGATTGGGGACATCAGACTAATATGGTACCTTTTTCAGATATACGTTTGCATCAAAATAATTTTAATCTCCAAACTTTCGCCAGTGCCTGTTTCTACAGAGATGATAGCCAGAATTTATTATTCACCGGGTGCTCCAAAGGAATTATTTCGGTTTTTGAACGCGTAGACTTCGGATTATACCCTTATTGGTTAATCATAGATAGTCTGAATGGACTCAAAATCGGCAATTTTGTTGCACCAGCCATAACGGATATAGACCATGATGGGTTTCTTGATCTGCTGGCAGGAACCGAAGTCGGAGGAATGCAGTTTTATCATACGAACATTGCAGTCCAACCAGAAAAATCGAATGATTTTGAGAAGGATAATGACTTTTTTTCAATTTTCCCAAACCCTACAGACGGCTTTTTCTATGTTAAATCTCATCAGTCGCCTTTGGATTCCCCTTTTAAAATCCAAATCTTTGACCATTTGGGGCAGATCTTGATGGATTCGGATGATTTCAGATTGAACACAAAGATCGATTTTACAAAAGCAAGCCCTGGTGTATATTATATTAGTGTTTTTAACGGAAGATCAGGTTCCATTCAAAAACTTATTAAGTTATAATTGCATAATGTTTATTTTTGATGAAAATTTTCCAAAATGATAACTATTACTGATTTATCGCTGTCTTTTGGTGAACGGGTGATATTTGATAAAATCAGCCTTGCTGTCAAGCCGAAGGATAAGATCGGTGTAGTAGGAAAAAACGGCGCCGGCAAAACAACCCTTTTCAAAATGATCATGGGAGAGTTTTCTCCTGATAATGGCAGCATAGTGATCCCGAACGGGAAAAGCATTGGTTATCTCGAACAAAACCTGACTTTGGCTGGAGAAAGGAGCGTCATGGAAGAAACACTCACCATATTTAAGCAGGTGAGGGAAATAGAAACTCATATGGCTGCCATCGAACAGGAATTGGAACATAGGGAAGACTATGAATCAGAGGCTTATCATCAATTGTTGGCAAAGCATGCTGAAATGGCAAATAGTCTCGAAATCCATGGAAGTTCAAGTCTGGAAGCACAGGCGGCAAAAATTCTGCATGGTCTTGGTTTTAAATTTGAAGATTTTAGCAGATATGTAAACGAATTTAGCGGCGGATGGCAAATGCGCATCGTATTGGCTAAACTTTTGCTCAGTCAGCCTGATTATATTTTGCTGGACGAACCGACCAACCATTTAGATATTGAATCCATTATCTGGCTGGAAAAATTTCTGGTGGATTATCCGGGTGCGGTCATGTTGATCTCGCATGACAAGCAATTTCTGGACGCGGTGACCAATGTTACAGTTGAAATTGAAAGGGAACAAATTCAATACTATAAAGCGAATTATAGTACCTATCTGGATATGAGGTTGGAAAGGCAGGAAAAATTGATGTCTTCATTCAAGAATCAGCAAAGAGTGATCCTGGAAAAAGAGCGTACCATTGCCAGGTTCATGGCCAAGGCAACTAAAACAAAGCTTGCTCAGTCCATGCAGAAAAAACTGGACAAAATCGACAGGATTGAATTGGATGAATTTGATTTGTCAGCAATGAATGTTCGTTTTCTGGTTGCCGAACGAAGTGGTCAGGTTGTATTGGATGCCAAAGATCTGATCAAAAACTATGGTAAGATTGAAGTCCTTTCCCGCATAGATTTAAAAATGGAAAGAGGTGATCGTTTGGCATTTATCGGTCAAAATGGCCAGGGGAAAACTACCCTGGCAAAAATTATCGTTGGGGATATTCCTGTTTCAGCTGGTCACATCAATTTGGGTCATAATGTTAGGATCGGATATTATTCTCAGAACCAATCAGAAAAACTGGATCCGAAATTAACAGTACTGGAAACAATGGAGCAAAATTCACCTTTGGAAATGAGGACAAAGCTCAGAGGCATACTCGGAGCATTTTTATTCAGTGGGCAGGATGTTGACAAGAAAGTGTCCGTATTATCCGGCGGTGAAAAAGCACGGTTGGCTCTTGCAGTCATGCTGCTCAGACCTTTCAACTTTCTGATCATGGACGAACCAACAAACCATCTGGATCTCATCTCAAAAGATGTTTTGAAAAATGCCCTGATGGATTATGAAGGATCTTTGATCATCGTATCTCATGACAGAGATTTTCTGGCTGGATTAACTAATCGGACGATAGAATTCAGGGATAAAAAACTTTATGATTATCCCGGTGATGTGAACTATTTTCTTGAAAAACGTGAACTGGACAACATGCGTCAGGTTGAGATCAGTACCTCCTCCAAAAAGCCGGAATCCGATGAAATGGCTGAAGATGTGAAAATTCAGAAAAAAATAAGTTACGAGGAACGCAGAACCAGAATGCGTGCTGTTCAAAAAGCTGAGAACGAAATAGAACGGATAGAAAAAGAAATTGCAAAAATCGAAACAGAGATGCAGAATCCTGATTTTTTTCAGGCTTCAGGCTCTAATCTGACAATGCAGAAATATAAACAATTCAAAGAACAACTTGAAACTGCTTTTGAAAACTGGGAAATTGCACATCGGCAATTGGAAGAAATGGAGTCCTGATTTTTCAAAATGATACTATTTTTATTGGATTTTTTTTGCAATCTGGATAAATATACTTAATTTTGCACCAGAACAACACCCTTTTGTTTACATAAGGCCAGTAAAGAATTTATAATTGGCAAGAGATATGCTACCTTATAAACGCATTCCGCATTTTCATTCATTAAAAAAAATCAGTTATGTTTCACAAAACTAAAATTTGCATAGTTCGTATATTAAGCAGTTTATGCTTTACCATGTTGATTTTGTTCTTTTTGGATATTCCCGTTATAGCTCAAATCGGACAATTTAAACCTCTGGTTTTACAATTGGATACCTTATTATCAAAAGACCTGAAATTGGTAAAACCAGCCCATCTGGCACTGGACACAGTCAGTAGTTTATTATTTGTTTCTGATCCTGGTAAGGGGTCGGTTTTTATGATAGACAAAATTTCTGCTCAATGGAAAGAATTATTCCATCAAAAAGGATCGAAACCGGATTGTATCGCATTGGACCAAAATTTGAAAATCATATACTGGTCAGACAGATCAGATGGCAGCATTTGGAGAGCAAATTACGATGGTAGTTCTATGATGACAATAACCCGGAAGAGACATGAGATCATGGGGTCTCTTTTCCTGGAAAGATCGGGAAGCAAATTGATTTACCTGGATTCCAAAAGTATGATGGTCAAAAGTATTTCTACCCTTGGTCAAAACTCAACTGTACTTTTTTCCAGCAAAAACTTTAATATCGCAGCTATTGCCCCTGCTGAAAAAGAGGGTTTTATTTATCTGGCCATTGAAAGTTTGGAAAACGCTGCAATTGATTTTCGGACCATTTATTTTTTAGATATAGTCAACAGGAAAAGTGAACCGTTGATAAAAAATTGTACCAATGATTTTTCATCGATTTATTCCGGAAATGGCCTGATTGTGTGGACAGGAAAGAATCCTGGAAAATTATATTTTTATGACCTGAGTCAAAATAAGCTTATTAATATGATTGATCTCCAACATAACCTGACTGATTTTGTTTGGGATAAAAATGCAGATGAATGGGTTTATCTGGCTGAAAAAGAGAAACTTATTTTTGTTTTAAAAGGCAACAAAGCAAACGAAAAGTACAAAGAACCAGATTTGGATAAAAACGATGTCACATCCATCGAAAACGATGGCAATGGAATGAAAACTTCACCATTGACAGAAATCGTAACTGTTCTGGATTCAGTGCGTAATGATAGCCTGATTTCCGGGTTAAAAGCTGAACCTGTTGTGAAAGATACTGAATATTCAGAAGTGAAAACCAACCAAATGCAAACTGACCAGGATGTTTCTTCCGAAAGGATTTTTCTGAGAATTCACGAAGTCAGGATAAACTTGAAATCAGGCAATTCCTTAACGATGTATCTTTACAAATCGGATGATAAAAATCTGTATTTATTATCAACTTATTACATGAAATATGATTACCCAAGAATTTTTCATCAGGAAAATTTAATTGTCATCCCACTCGAAGAAATTGACAGGATCCGGATCGATAAATCCATTGTCATCGAGGTGAACGCTGCAACCATTGGATCTGTTGTTATTAAGCCTAAAAATTCAAAAAACAATATATTATATGGAGGATTGGCCGGTCTTGGAGTTGATTTGATTGCACTTACAGTTGGAGCATTTACTTTTCCCTTGTTTACATTGATCGGAGGTGGAATAGGGATAGTGACCGTAATGGCTAATTACGATGGTTTTGTAAGCCAATTCAGGGCAGTTAAATTAAAAACCAAATATGTCGGTCAGAATGTTTATTTTAAAAATGGCATTCGTGACGCAGATATTGAGTTGTTGAAGAGTCTTTCTATGAAGCAAATTGAACCTGATCAAAGTCTTTTGAAAAAATCAACATTGAAAAGTAAAAATAAAAGCTGGTAAGTGCTGCCAACACTTATCAGCTTTTGCAAATTTAAAAAATAGTATATAAGTGCCTACATTGTAATCATTTTTTACCGGTTTTATGACCTTTGATGGCATAAAACAGGATATAAAGATAACACAAAATCAGCATCAGGTAAGCAAGGTGCATATTCCCACCAAGTGTATCCTTCAACAATGCGAATAAGGGTGGTAATACCGCACCGCCTGCGATCCCCATGATCAGGATGGCCGATCCGATCTTGGTAAGTTTTCCGAGTTTTTCAATAGCCAACGGCCAGATTGCCGGCCACATAATGGAATTGGCAAAACCAAGCAAAGCAAGGAATAAAATGGAACTCATTCCTTTTGTAGATACTACCAGAACCGTGAAAACTATTCCTAAAACTGCAAAATATGAAAGCGCTTTTTGTTGGCTGATGTATTTTGGAATGGCGAGAATGCCTACAAAATAACCGAGGAGCATTCCTGTGAGAGTAAATGATGCAAAAAATTTCGAAGTATCAGTAGAAAATCCAAGGTAATTTCCATAAAGAGCCATAGTATCCACAGCAATGACTTCAGCCCCGACATAGAAAAATATTGCCAGGAATCCCAAAGCCAGATACGGGACTTTTAATACAGCGATCAGTCTGCTGAACCAGTTTCCGTGCTTTTCTTCATCGTCCTGTTCTTCTATTTCGGGAAGGTTTGAAAAACGAATACCAAAAGCAAGTATAAACAACACTACAGCCATCAAAATATATGGCAGGATAACTTTTTTTGCGAGCAGATCGAGTTCAATCGCTTTGTCCGCTGCGTTCATTAGTTCCAGATTAACCGTCAGTTCATCAGTACCTGCCAATACAACCATTCCCAGCAGGATAGGACTAAGAATGCCCGCTATTTTATTAGCTATACCCATAAAACTTATCCGGCGGGCAGCACTTTCAATCGGACCTAAAACTGTGATGTATGGATTAGAAGCTGTTTGTAAAACTGCAAGTCCAAGTCCTTGAACAAAAAGTCCGAACAAAAACAATCCATACATTCTCGTGAGTGCAGCCGGAACAAAAAATAATGATCCTATAGCCATAATGATGAGTCCCAACGACATTCCTTTTTTAAAACCAATTTTTTCCAGGATTGTGGAAGAAGGTATTGCCATGAAAAAATAGGATATATAGAATGCTGTGGTTACAAGATAAGCTTCAAAATCATTTAATTCGCAGGAAATTTTTAAATAGGGTATCAGTGTCGCATT
The DNA here is from genome assembly GCA_002344345.1 of Saprospiraceae bacterium UBA2365. GTDB lineage: Bacteria > Bacteroidota > Bacteroidia > Chitinophagales > Saprospiraceae > UBA2365. The sequence goes on along the minus strand of DDTL01000182.1, from coordinate 27,835 downwards.
CAACCAGGTGACAAACCCAAACAGAAAAAATAGCGCACCAATGATCATCATCGGTCCAAATTTGGTTTGATTGTTTTTGTTTTGCTTCATATACATGTATTTTATTTGTTTTTTTTAATCATTTTGAATCTTAACTAAAAGTTTTTTTATTCAGGGCAATTATGTTGAGAATTCGAAAATAAACCTCAATTTTTGAATCAATAAATGTGAATGCTTTTTAGAAAAAAGACAGAAAGTTTTCAACACTGAAATTATCGAAAACAGCCTGTATTTTTTTATTTCTTAAGTTTGAGTTTGCTCCGTAAAGTCCAATTTGTTGATTTTCATTCGTTTTTTGCCCCGGCCTGCTGACGCTGAAGGTCAGCACAAGACTTAAGGTAAACGATAGAAAATCAACAACATAAAAGTACCTTTTTAGGCCTGTGCTGACTGTAAACGTCAGTGCATGTACTGACTGAAAACGTCAGTGTGGATTTAAGGGGCAAAGACTTTTCCGAGTAGACTCTAGTTTGCTTTTAATATTATTTATCAAATTGGAATCCACTATAAAAAACATTAAATCCCGATCGTATGACATTATCCAGATTTGGAATAACCGGCTAAATTTAAAGATTATTTAACATACCTCAAAACCATTTCGTTTTTCTTTAAAGTACGTCGATTTTTATATATATACATTCATAAAAAACGATAAATAAGTTGTACTTTTGAGGGTTTTTTTAAAATATTAAAATTAAGTAATTGTATAATGAATGAAAATCCAAGGGTAATCCCGATCAGTATTGAAGAACAAATGAAGAACGCGTACATCGATTATTCGATGTCAGTCATCGTTGGCAGGGCTTTGCCGGATGTCAGGGATGGGCTTAAGCCGGTTCATAGAAGAGTACTGTACGGGATGCATGATTTAGGAGTATCTTATAACAAAGCATATAAAAAGTCTGCAAGAATTGTGGGAGAAGTACTGGGTAAATATCACCCACATGGTGATTCATCAGTATATGACACGATGGTAAGGATGGCTCAGGACTGGTCACTTCGGTATCCTTTGGTTGACGGACAGGGAAACTTTGGTTCTATGGATGGTGACAGTCCGGCAGCAATGAGGTATACAGAAGCAAGACTGGCGAGGATCAGCGATGAACTTTTGTCAGATATCAGAAAAGACACGGTTGATTTCAAACTGAATTTTGATGATTCACTTGAAGAACCCACTGTTTTGCCGGCGAAATTTCCGAATTTGCTGGTCAACGGAACGAGTGGAATAGCGGTGGGAATGGCAACAAACATGTTACCGCACAACCTTTCCGAGGTGATCGACGGTGTCATTGCAATGGTGCACAATCCCGAAATTACCGTTGACGAGTTGATGGAACACGTTAAAGCGCCGGATTTTCCGACAGGAGGGGTGATCTATGGTTATGAGGGTGTTAAGGAGTCTTTCAGGACGGGAAGGGGCAAAATCGTTTTGAGAGGAAAAGCAAAAATTGAATCCAAAGGCGACAGAGAAACTATCATCATTTCCGAGATTCCATATCAGCTTAACAAGGCAAGCCTGGTTGCAAAAATTGCTTCTTTGGTTCATGAGGATAAAATTTCTGGGATATCAGATATCCGTGATGAAAGTGACAGAACAGGATTGCGTATTGTTGTGGAGGTCAAAAGAGATGCCATTGCGAAAGTGATCCTTTCTCAACTGTTTAAATACACTCCTTTACAATCATCCTATTCAGTCAACAATGTCGTTTTGGTAAACGGAAGACCTGAGTTATTGAATCTGTCGCAATTATTGCATGAGTTTATAAAATTCAGGATAGAGGTTATTATTCGCAGGACGCAGTATGAACTCAAAAAAGCTGAAGAACGTGCGCATATTTTGGAAGGGTTGCTCATCGCACTGGATCATATCGACGAAGTGATCAGAACCATCAGAGAGTCCAAAACAGTAGAAGAAGCCAGCCAAAGTTTACAACAAAGGTTTGATCTGTCTGAAATTCAGGCCAAAGCCATCCTGGATATGCGTTTACAAAAGTTGGTCAGTTTAGAGATCAACAAATTGAAAGAAGAGTATGAAGAATTGATGAAACACATAGCAGATCTCAAAGAGATCCTTGCTAGTCCTGAAAGACAAAATCAAATTGTCATCGATGAAATGGAAGAAATCCGGGAAAAGTATGGTGACAAAAGGAGAACCAATATTGAAATGGCTGAAGGCGACATCAATATTGAGGATATCATCCCTGATCATAAAATGGTAGTAACCATTTCCCATTTGGGTTATATAAAAAGAACACTTGCTTCCGAATACAGAACCCAGGGTCGTGGTGGTCGTGGCTCAACAGGGAGCAAGACAAGAGATGAAGACTTTATTGAACATGTTTTCGTAGCTACAAACCATAATTATCTTCTGCTTTTTACTGAACAGGGGAAATGCTATTGGTTGAGGGTGTATGAAATACCTGAAGGATCGAAAACCGGAACTGGCAGGGTGATCCAAAATATGATCAATATACCTCAGGATGACAAGATCAAGGCATACATTCCCTTGACAAACCTCTCGGATAAGGAATTCCTTAACAGCCATTATATTTTCCTTTGTACTCAAAATGGCATTGTGAAAAAGACTTCATTAGAAGCTTTCTCAAGACCACGTGCAAATGGGATCAATGCCATTACTATCCAGGAAGGTGATACGCTTCTTGAAGCTAAACTTACCAATGGTAACTATGAGATCATACTTGCGAATAGCAGTGGATATGCCATCAGATTTGATGAGCAAAAAGTCAGGCCTATGGGGAGGAATGCTGCTGGTGTAAAAGGCATGAGATTAAAAAATGGAGATTATGTTGTGGGTATGGTGAGGATAGTTCGGGATGACACAGAAAAATCAATTTTTGTAGTTTCTGAACTTGGCAATGGTAAACGCTCTGATCTGGAAGATTACAGGGAGACCAACAGAGGCGGTAAAGGAGTTAAAACGCTTAAGATTTCGCCCAAAACCGGTAAACTTGTAGCTATAAAAACGGTAAGTGATGAGGATCATGTGATCATTACAACCAAACACGGAGTGATGATCCGAATGGATATGGAACATTTAAGGGTCATGGGAAGAGCTACCCAGGGAGTCAGAGTGATCAGGCTGGATGAAGGAGATGCGATCAGTGATCTTGCAGTTATCAGGAAAGCAGGTCTCGAAAGTAAATCAAATGAAGAAGAATGATGTTAACAAAATATTGTAACATTTTATGATTTTGTTATACTTTTATGCACTGAAATTTCGTCTATCGAGTGGATTTCTGATCTGAAGTTGAAAGCAATTTCATGATCATATACGTTATAAAACAAATACATTTTTATTTTATTTATTTTCAGGAATAAATTGAAACGGCCAGAACAGGAATTTTTCCATTTTAGGTCTTTTGATTGGTTTCTGACCATTTAAAACAAAAACAAAAACGAAAGAGATGAAAAAGATATTTTTAGTTGTTTTCAGCCTGTTGCTGTTAGCTTCCATCAGTTATGCGCAGGATGCGGAGAAAGATATGAAAAAAGCTGCCAGGTATTTATCCAGTTATAATCTGGATCCTGCTGCAAATCCTGGTAAATTGCAGGAGTCTTACCAATTGATTACGAGCGCGTTGAATGACACAATAGTTTCCTCGACTTCAAGAGGCTGGATATTGAAAGGCAAAATTTTAAATGAACTGGCTGCAGAAGAGGTTAAGAAAAAACTCATAGATCCCAAATATGTAATAACGATGCCGGATGCAGCTACTGAAGCAGCTTTGGCTTTAAAGAAAGGTATACAACTTTCAGTTAAAAAGCACGAAGCGAAAGAAGCTCTGACTGCTTTACTTGATACTGAGAATCACTTAAATAATTTCGGAATCTATGCTTTTCAGGAAAAGGATTATAAAGTTGCCTTTATCAATTTTGATATGGCAGCTGATGTTTACCTCTGGATGAAAGATAATGAGTCTGAAGAAACCAGCAGACTCGCTGATCCGGCTATCAGAAGTGAGCACTTTTTTTATACTGGAATAGCAGGATTCTATGGCGATAACAAGGCAGATGCAGCCCCTTATTTTGAGGAATTGTACAAAAACGGCAGCAAGGAGCCATTCGTTTATGAGGCGTTATTCAGCATATATGAATCAGATGAAGAGAAAGCGCTCGTCTATTTAAATAAAGGAAGAGAATTATTTCCTAGCAATTCGGGATTATTATTTGCTGAGATCAATCATTATGTGAGAAAAGGTGAAATGGAAAAAATGATTGATAAATTGGAAAGTGCTTTGGAAATTGAGCCTGATAATGTTTCTATTTATACTACTTTGGGAAGTGTTTACGATCAACTTTGTACCAAAGCAACAGAAGCAGATGATAAGGAAAAAGCAAAAGAGTGTTTTGATAAATCTTTATCATATTTTAATCAGGCATTAAAATTGGAACCGAATTATTTCGATGCTATTTATTCAATAGGTGCATTGTATTATAACTCTGCTGCCAATATGACCAAGGAATTGAATAAATATGCCAATGATTATTCAAAAGAAGGAACCAAGAAATACAATGAGATCAAATCTTCAATGGATGCTTTGTTCGATCAGGCATTGCCTTATTTTGAAAAAGCCGAAGGTATCAACAGCAACGATGCTGGTGTTTTACAGGCATTGAGTGAGATTTATGCCAGGAAAAATATACTTGATAAAGCCCAGCAATACAAGGATAGGCTGGACTCTATCCAGAGTAAATAATTAAATGAAAATGATCAGAAAAGGTGCTTTTAAACAAGCACCTTTTTTATATTGACTGAATGGATCGAACAAACAGCATTAATCACTGATACAAAAATAATGAGGCTTCATTTGATATCGATTGGCGGTAGTGTAATGCATAATATTGCACTGGATCTTCAAAAAAATGGTCATCAGATTACAGGATCGGATGATGAGATTTATGAACCTGCGAAAACCAGGCTTGCGAAGGCAGGTTTATTGCCGGATCAGATAGGTTGGCTTGCTGAAAAGATCACTCCTGACCTTGATGCAGTTATTTTAGGCATGCATGCTAGAGCGGATAATCCGGAGTTGGAAAGAGCGAAAGAACTTGGGATCAGGATATTTTCATTTCCGGAGTTTATTTACGAGCATGCCAGGGACAAGATCAGGATCGTAGTCGCTGGAAGTCATGGAAAGACGACCACAACGTCCATGATTATGCATGCAATGAAGGCTGCAGGAATGGATTTTGATTATCTGGTAGGAGGTCAAATTGAAGGGTTTAATCATATGGTTCGTTTTTCAAATGCTCCGATAATGGTGATTGAAGGAGATGAATATTTATCATCTGCCATTGACAGGAAACCTAAAATGTTGCATTATAGGCCTCATTATGCCATTATTACTGGTATTGCATGGGATCATATGAATGTTTTTCCTACCTATCAGAATTACAAGGATCAGTTTAGTTTATTCCTGGATACGATTGAATCAGGTGGTAAAGTGTTTTGTTTTGATGGAGATCGGGATTTGGTTGAAATTGCAGGGTTAAATCAACGAAAAGACATTGAGATGTTGCCTTATAGCTTTCTGGAAGATCAACACATGAATGCCATGCAGGTGTTCGGAAAACACAATCAAGCCAATTTGAAAGCAGCTTCCCTGATTTGTGAGCAAATAGGTATTTTACCTGAAAGTTTTGTGAAATACATGGCCAATTTCAGCGGCACAAGCAAAAGATTGCAAAAACTATATGATTCAGATGATTTGAAAGTTTTTCTGGATTTTGCCCACGCACCTTCCAAGCTTAAAGCAACAGTTGAGGCAGTGAGATCTAAATATACTGATTATAAGCTTATTGCTTTATATGAATTGCATACGTATTCGAGCTTGAATAAAGAATTCCTGCAACAATATAATGGGTCTATGGATTTGGCGGATAAGGCATTGGTATACTTCAATGCGCATACACTGGAAATGAAAAAAATGCCGGATTTATCACCGGATTTTATCAAGGATGCATTTCAAAGGCCGGATCTCGAAGTATGCCAGGATAATGCCGCGCTTGTACATTTCATTCAGAAGCATAAAGGAAACAGGCACGTATTTTTATTCATGACTTCCGGAACTTTCAACGGACTTCCTATATTCGAAACTTTAAATCTGCCCAAAAATTCCTGATATTCAATCATGTCCTTTAATTATATCGTAAAAAGTAAAGCTGATTTGTCCAATCTTTTGCTCTTTTTTTGGATATTTCTTTGCCCTTCGTTTATTATAGCTCAGACGCACAGTTCAATAAAATGGTCTGGTGACGTCATTTCTTTGGCAATTCCTGCGACAGCGCTTGGAATGTCATTTATGGAAGAAAACAACCTGCAAGCAACGAAAGAATTGGTATTGGTGATAGGAGCTGCGAGTTGGAGCAGTTACATGTTGAAGCATATTATTGATCTCGACCGACCTGATGGTATGGAGCATGGTTTTCCATCCACCCATACATCAGTTGCTTTTGCAGGCGCAACTTTTATTTGTAAAAGATATGGGCTCAAATATGGGTTGCCAGCAATTTTTGGCGCGGGATTTGTTGGTTGGTCAAGGATGCAGGTTGATAAGCATGATATATGGCAAGTGTTGGCCGGAGCAGGATTGGGTTGGGTTTTGGGTGAATTGATAACCACTTCAGGTAAGAAAACAAATATAACTATTTCCCCGTCAAATATTTGTCTTAATATAAAACTCAATTAAAATCCCTTCTTTCAACATTTCGTCGGCAAAAACAGCACCTTAAATAAAGATTGTGCAAAATTGCGGACAATATTTTTACAGTTTATTTATATTTCAACTTTTTAAATATTTTTTTTTGAAATTAATTGTGTTAACTTTGCCATAGCGAAAAATGTATACAACCTGCCAAAAAATCAACTGGTACGCATTTTATGTACGGTCGAGATCAGAAAAGCAAGTCCTTGCTCGCCTTGAAGAAGGTGGCTTTGATGCCTATTTACCATTGATTACGAGAATAAAACAATGGAGTGACAGGAAGAAAAAAGTTCAGGAACCTTTGATAAAATCTTATATTTTTGTCAAAACTGAAGAAATTTCTATTCTTGAGGTGTTGAAGGTGCCGGGCATCGTTTTCGCATTGAAATATTTAGGGAAACCTGCTGTTGTCAGAGAAAAGGAAATTCAGAATTTACGTATATTGACAACAGGAGAGTCAGAAATGATAAGCATTTTACCAATAAAAGAGCTGATCGTTGGTGATCGCATACGTGTGATACGAGGACCATTTTCAGGATTGGAATGTGAGTATATCAGGATGAAAGGTAATTACAGGGTGATCGTAAGGATGGAAACATTGGGCACAATGATTTCCGTCGATATCCCTGCCAATTATATAGAAAAGATGTGATGCTGTAGCACAAATTGATCTGATCGCATCTCGGGAACAAAGAATTTTGCAGCACTGCTTAGCCCATATGGGACTGAGAATAGCGAAGCTGTATCAAAAAAATTGTTTGTTATTTCCTAAGTGATTTATTGACAATCAATTAGAAATTTGAGTTAGCACGATATATTTTCTGTTAAATGATATTAAATATTCAATTTTTGCGAATAAACCTGTTGTAAAACTACAAATAGACCCTCAAATAAAACTAACAATATAATATATTATGGAACAAGTAAGAATAGGAATCATAGGACTTGGCTATGTTGGCTTACCTTTAGCTGTGGAATTTGCTAAACTTTACCCTGTCATTGGATTTGATATCAACCAAAACCGGGTGAAAGAATTAAATGATGGTCATGATGCTACCCTGGAAGTTGAAGATGATTTGCTCAATGGTGTTTTAGTACATCAAATGCCTGCTTCGAAAGGGCTTTTCCTGACTGCCGAAGCTGAACATATCAATGATTGTAATTATTATATAATAACGGTACCTACCCCTACCGATAAAAATAACCGTCCGGTATTGACTCCACTCATTAAAGCTTCTGAGACGGTTGGGAAGGTGCTGAAAAAGGATGATATAGTCATTTATGAATCAACGGTTTACCCCGGAGCTACTGAAGATGATTGCGTGCCAGTGCTTGAGGCTTTTTCAAATATGAAGTTCAACCTAGACTTTTACGTGGGTTATTCTCCTGAAAGAATTAATCCCGGCGATAAAGAACATACGGTGACTAAAATTAAAAAAGTTACATCGGGTTCCACGCCGGAAACAGGTAAAAAAGTTGACCAGCTATACCGTTCAGTTATTGTTGCCGGTACCCATTTGGCTCCAAGTATTAAAGTAGCAGAAGCGGCCAAAGTGATTGAAAATTCTCAACGGGATATCAATATAGCTTTTGTGAACGAACTTTCCAAGATTTTCAATCTCATGGGTATTGACACCCATGATGTGTTGGAAGCTGCATCCACAAAATGGAATTTTTTGAAGTTTACTCCTGGCCTTGTGGGTGGACACTGTATCGGTGTGGATCCTTATTATCTGGCACAAAAGGCTCAGGAAGTCGGTTATCACCCGGAGATTATTCTGGCTGGTAGAAGGCTAAATGATGAAATGGGCAGGTACGTCGCAGGTGAAACCGTAAAACTCATGATCAAAAAAGGGAAACCGATCAAAGGCAATAAGGTTTTGGTTTTGGGTATCACTTTCAAGGAAAATTGTCCGGATATCAGGAATACCCGTGTGGTGGATATCATCGCAGAGCTGAAAACCTATGGCTTACATGTGGACATATTTGACCCATGGGCAAATACTGAAGAAGTTTTTGAGGAGTATGGTTTGGAAATATTAAACAACTTAAAAGGTCATGATCATTATGACGGAATCATTCTTGCTGTAGCGCACAATGAATTTGGTCAATTGGATCTTTCTTCATTTAAAGCAAAAGGAGTTGTCATCTATGATGTGAAGGCGTTTCTGGATAAGGGTCTGGTAGACGGCAGACTTTAGGCGATAATGGGTTTGGGTCGTCTAAGATCAAGAACTTAAGTATATGACTTCCAATTGTTTGAATTGCTCCATTGTTCCATTGTTCTTTTGTTTTTTCGAATCCGGAATTTTCAAATCTTCGAGTCTTCAAATCAATTAACTCATGAAAGGTATAATTCTTGCAGGTGGTGCGGGAACAAGGCTGCATCCGCTTACGAAGGTGGTTTCTAAGCAATTATTGCCTGTATATGACAAACCAATGATCTATTATCCCCTTTCAGTATTGATGCTGGCTGGTATCAGAGAGATTTTGATCATTTCAACACCGGAAGATTTGCCCAACTTTAAACGACTATTTGGTGACGGATCCGCATTGGGGCTAGAGTTTAGTTATATTGTTCAGCCTTCACCTGATGGGTTGGCACAGGCATTTTTGTTGGGTGAAGAATTTATCGGTAAGGATGATGTTTGCCTTATTTTAGGGGACAATATTTTTTTTTGGTGCCGGGTTGCAAAAAATGGCGCTTGAATCAGTCAATACGGTGAAAGAGGACGGCAAGGCAGTGATTTTCGGATATTATGTGGATGATCCTCAACGTTATGGTGTAGCAGAGATGGATTTAGAAGGACGCGTTTTATCGATTGAGGAAAAGCCAGTTCAACCAAAATCCAATTATGCGGTGGTCGGACTTTATTTTTACCCCAATGATGTGATCAGTATTGCCAGATCAATCAAGCCTTCTGATCGGGGCGAATTGGAGATAACTTCTGTAAATCAAGCATATCTGCAATATGACAGGCTTCTAATGAAGCAAATGAGTCGTGGATTTGCCTGGCTGGATACCGGAACACATGAGGCATTGACAGAAGCCACAGAATTTGTGAAAGCCGTTGAAAAACGCACTGGTTTAAAGATCGCATGTCTGGAAGAGATAGCTTTGAATCAGGGTTATATTTCAAGGGATATCATATTGAGATCTCCTGATTTTGCTTTGAACAATGCATATGGCAACTATCTCAAAAAGTTGTTAAAAGAAACTAAGGATACACTATGAAAAAAGTTGCGGTTGTTACCGGAGGAGCGGGTTTTTTAGGATCACATCTTTGTGACAGATTGATGTCTGAAGGTCATGAAGTAGTTTGTATAGATAATCTATTGACTGGAAATCTGGATAACATTGCGCATTTGTTTGGAAAGGATGGTTTTCATTTTATCCGACACGATGTGACAAATTATATACATATTCCGGGTAATGTCGATTATGTATTGCATTTTGCATCCCCAGCCAGTCCGATTGATTATTTGGAATTGCCGATTCAAACTTTGAAGGTTGGATCTTTAGGAACACATAAAGCGCTTGGATTGGCAAAAGACAAACAGGCTGTATTCCTGCTGGCATCCACCTCGGAGGTTTATGGAGATCCTTTAATTCATCCCCAACAGGAGAATTATTGGGGAAATGTCAATCCGATCGGACCGCGAGGCGTATATGATGAAGCCAAGCGTTTCGCTGAGTCCATGACAATGGCGTATCACAGATATCACAGTGTTCAAACAAGGATCGTCCGGATATTCAATACGTATGGTCCCAGGATGCGGTTGAAAGATGGAAGGGCGTTGCCTGCGTTTATTTCACAGGCGTTAACTGGTGAAGACCTGACTGTTTTCGGAGATGGCAATCAGACACGGAGTTTTTGTTATGTTGATGATCTAGTTGAAGGTATCTACAGACTTTTACTTTCGGGAGAAAACTACCCGGTGAATATCGGTAATCCAGAAGAGATCACCATCAATCAAATGGCAGAAGAGGTGATCAGATTCACAGGTTCAAGTAGTAAAATCATCCATCTGCCGTTGCCTGAAGATGATCCGAAAATCCGAAAACCGGATATCACGAGGGCGAAAAACATTCTAGGCTGGTCGCCCAAAGTGGATCGGGAAACGGGTGTAAAGAAGACGATTGAGTATTTCAGGGCGGGGATGGGGAACTTAGGTTGAACTATTTAAAATATTGATTAAATGAATATCCTCCAATTAATAGGTAGAGATAAAGAATTGTTTGTCAATGATATAGAGCAAAATGAAAGTGCTTTATCAGATATTGTCTCTCATTCCTCATTTTTGGTTCTTGGAGGCGCTGGCTCCATAGGACAGGCCGTTGTGAAAGAGATCTTCAAGAGGAATCCTTTGAAATTGCATGTGGTAGATATAAGTGAAAATAACCTGGTGGAACTGGTGCGGGATATCAGAAGTTCTTTTGGATATATAGATGGTGATTTTCAGACCTTTGCACTGGACATTGGTTCTGTAGCATATGATGCTTTCTGGAAAGCCGATGGTCAATATGATTATGTATTAAATCTTTCAGCATTAAAGCACGTTAGAAGCGAAAAGGATCCCTTCACGCTTATGCGGATGATCCAAACGAATATATTTAATACAGATAAAACCCTGGAACAATCCATACAAAAAGGTGTAAAAAAATATTTTTGTGTCTCCACGGACAAAGCCGCCAATCCGGTCAATATGATGGGTGCATCCAAGCGCATCATGGAGATGTTCGTCAATAAAAGGAGCAGGGATATTCCGGTTTCTATGGCCCGGTTTGCCAATGTGGCATTTTCTGATGGTTCGTTGTTGCACGGGTTTGATCAGCGGATAAGGAAGCTGCAACCAATTGTAGCGCCCCATGATATCAGGCGTTACTTTGTGATACCAAAAGAATCAGGTGAATTATGTCTGATATCCTGTATTTTTGGAGAAAACGGGGATATTTTTTTCCCAAAACTGAGTGAACATCTGCATCTGATCACATTTGCCGAGATCGCAATAAAGTATCTGAAAGCTAAAGGTTTGGAACCTTATGTATGTGCTTCAGAGGATGAAGCAAGGCAAATGGTGCAACAATTGGATTTGAGCAAACATTGGCCATGTCTGTTCACTTTAAGTGATACAACAGGAGAAAAGGATTTTGAGGAGTTTTATACGGATAAGGAAGTATTGGATCTGAACCGCTTTGAGTCGGTCGGTATCATAAAAAATCAACAGGAAAACTATGATGGCCAGATAAACTATTTCAGTCAGGCAATTGAATCGATGCTAAACCAAAAGTCCTGGGATAAACAAGCAATTATGGACCTTTTTCATTATATGATTCCCGGCTTTGGTCATAAGGAAACGGGAAGGTATTTGGATGGGAAGATGTAGGTTGAATAGTTGGTGATTTGTTTAATTGTTTATTTGTTATGTCACATATCTTTTCATTCGAAAAACTTAAAGTTTGGCAGGATGCAAGAGTTCTGGTAAATAAGGTTTATGAGACAACAAAAAATTATCCCGAAAATGAAAGGTTTGGCTTAACAAATCAAATGAGGAGAGCCGTATTGTCAGTTTGTTCAAATATAGCGGAAGGATCCTCGAGAACGTCACCAAAAGATCAGGCAGATTTTTATCAGATGGCATTTAGTAGCTTAAATGAACTTCTTAATCAGATAATTATATCACAAGATTTGAATTATTTAAATGTGAATGAAGGATTTTTATGTCGAGTTAAAATCGAAAAAATATCAAACAAAATCAATGCATTACGAAAAAGCACTTTAATTAAAATCGATTGAACGTATCAACAAATAAACAAATCAACAAAACTTGAAAACAACTCATCAAGAAATACTAAACTTCATCCGCCAACTATACAACCAACCTGAAGGTTTCATTCCCCTTCATGCACCGGTTTTTAAAGGCAATGAAAAAAAGTATCTCGAACTATGCATCGAATCTACATTTGTAAGTTCTGTTGGTCAATTTGTGGATGATTTTGAACTTCAGGTGGCGGCATTTACAGGCGCAAAAAAAGCTGTTGTCTGTGTCAACGGAACCAATGCCTTGCATCTTGCATTGCTTCTTTCCGGTGTTGAAAGAGAAACTGAAGTCATTACACAACCACTTACCTTTATTGCTACCGCCAATGCCATCAGTTATTGCGGTGCCCATCCGGTATTTATCGATGTGGAAATGGATACTCTTGGCCTTTCTCCTGCGGCCCTGAGGAATTGGCTTGAAACCTCAACAGATCAACAAATCAACAAATCAACAAATCAACTCGAATCAGTAAACAAATCCACTGGCCGGATCATTTCTGCCTGTGTTCCCATGCATACCTTCGGACATCCTTGCAGAATTGATAAGATTGTTGAAATTTGCGATGAATACCACATACCTGTGGTAGAAGATGCAGCTGAAAGTATGGGTAGTTTTTATAAAGGACGACATACTGGAACTTTTGGTAAAATAGGTGTATTGAGTTTTAATGGCAATAAGATCATTACCACAGGAGGTGGAGGAATGTTGCTGTTTGATGATGAGGAACTCGCTGTTAAGGCTAAGCATTTGACAACGCAGGCAAAAGTTCCCCATGCCTGGGAATTTGTTCATGATGACATTGGATATAATTATCGTATGCCTAATATCAATGCTGCATTGGGATTAGCCCAACTGGAGCAACTGCCTGCATTTCTTGATTCAAAACGAATGATAGCCCATTCATATAATCAGTTTTTTAAAGATTTTGGTGGCTTCAGTTTTGAAAATACCCATATAGATTCATTAATTAGGTTTGTTTCTGAACCAATAAATACAAAGTCTAATTATTGGTTAAACTGTATTTTAATGCCCGATCGGCTAGGACGAGATGAGTTTTTACTTTTATCAAATGGACAAGGTATACGAACTCGCCCTGTATGGGAGTTGATAAACTATTTACCCACATACAAATATTGTGAAACTTCAGATCTATTGAATGCAAATTATATTGCTGAACGATTAATAAATTTACCAAGTAGTTCAAAAAAATCTGATGAACCAAAGTAAAGTACTAATAATTGGTTATTCTGGTCATGGGTTGGTTGCTGCAGAATCAATTTTACTTCAAGGTTTTGTTCTTAATGGCTATCTTGAACGTAAAAAAGTGAATTACAATCCATTTAATCTTAAGTATTTTGGACATGAAGAAAGTTCCGAAGTTCTGGTCAGTATTCAAGGTTTTGAATTATTTCTAGGAATTGGAAGTAATACAATCAGGAAAAGGATCTATGAATCAATGGTTGGATATGGAATGAAGTTTATAACATCAGTTCATCCGATGTCTAATGTCACAAGCTATACTTCAATTGGAAATGCAACATTAATTTGTAGAGGCGCTTGTATTAACCCTGCAACAAAAATAGGAAATGGGGTGATTATCAATACTGGGGCAATAATTGAACATGAATGCGTTATAGGTGATTTTGCACATATAGCGCCAGGTGCAGTGTTGGGAGGAAATGTGCAAGTTGGTGAAGGATCATTCATTGGAGCCAATGCGGTGGTGAAACAGGGAGTGAGGATTGGAAAAGAGGTTGTGATAGGTGCCGGAACAGTGGTGTTGGACAATGTACAGGACAATCAAGTTTTAGTTGGAAATCCAGCAAGATCTCTTCAATAATTTTGGAATTTATTGTTTAAATATGTTTAAAAACAGGAATATAGATGTTGATGTAACCTTACTTGGGGCATTGAAAAAAATGGATCAACTTGACAGAAAATTGCTGATCGTTTTGAGACATAACCGATTTTCAGGCCTGTTGAGTGCAGGAGATATTCAGCGGGCAATTATTCAAAATATGCCTTTAAATACTGAGGTTCAATACGTATTGAGAAAAAATATTCGTGTTGCTACTCCGGAAGATGATTTTGAAAGCGTTCGCAAAATGATGATTGATTACAGAATGGAGTTGTGCCCTGTTGTCAATTCTAAAGGTGAAATTATTAAAGTTTATTATTGGGAAGATCTGTTTACCGACCAAAAACCAAAGCCAATAGGGAGTTTCAACCTTCCTGTCATCATCATGGCAGGCGGGCTTGGTACCCGATTGAGGCCTTTGACCAATGTCTTGCCAAAACCATTGATCCCACTTGGTGAGAAAACCATGCTCGAAGAGATTTTTGACCGTTTTACAGCGCATGGTTGCCACAAATTCTACATCTCTGTAAATTATAAGGCAGCATTGATCCAATACTACATGAATAGCAGGGAATTACCCTACGAGCTCGAATATTTTACAGAAGATAAACCAATGGGAACTGCAGGTAGCATCAGTTTACTGAAAGGCAGGATCCATGAAACTTTTTTTGTCAGCAATTGTGATATATTGATAGATCAGGATTATTCCGAAATCCTTCAATACCATAAAGACAATCAAAATGAGATCACGGTTGTGGCTGCGCTTAAACATTTTCCTATCGCTTATGGAACTATCGAAACAGGCGAGAACGGTAGACTGCTTCAGCTTGTTGAAAAACCTGAATTGACTTTCAAGATCAACAGCGGAATGTACATACTCGAACCGCATTTGATCGACGAGATTCCCGATGATCAATTCTTTCACATCACACATTTGATCGATCAGGTGATGGATAGAGGAGGAAGGGTAGGTGTTTTCCCGGTGAGCGAGAAGTCATGGAAAGATGTGGGAGGATGGAAGGAGTATGTAGCAGAAATAAAATAATATATAATTATCTTTAAGTGTATGTTTTTAAAATATTAATCAGTATTTATGAATTTTCCAAAAATTAAGCAAATTACATGCATTGGAGCTGGATATGTTGGAGGACCAACAATGGCTGTAATAGCTCAAAAATGCCCTGAAATCAATGTAACTGTAGTGGATATTAATGAAGCTCGAATTGCTGCCTGGAATGATGAAAACCTAGAGAACCTTCCGATTTATGAACCAGGTTTAAGGAGTGTAATTGCTGAAGCTAGAGGGAGAAATTTATTTTTTTCGACTGATATAGAAAGTGCCATAAAAAATGCCCAAATTATTTTTATTTCTGTTAATACACCAACTAAAACCTATGGAAAAGGCAAAGGTATGGCTGCTGACCTTAAATATATTGAGTTATGTGCCAGACAAATTGCTAAAGTTGCCACTGAAGATAAAATTGTAGTTGAAAAGTCGACTTTGCCTGTGAAAACGGCCCAAGCAATAAAATCCATTTTAGACAATGTAGGAAATGGAGTTAAATTTCAAATATTGTCAAATCCTGAATTTTTGGCAGAAGGGACAGCAATAAATGATCTGCATTTTGCAGACAGGGTTTTAATAGGAGGTGATTACCTGACTGAGGATGGAAAGGCTGCCATGAATGCATTAACGGAAATTTATTCACATTGGATTCCAAAAGAAAAAATAATTCATACCAATGTCTGGTCCTCAGAACTTTCAAAGCTGACAGCAAATGCTTTTTTAGCGCAAAGAGTTTCCTCAATTAATTCAATTTCAGTGCTTTGTGAAGAAACTGGAGCTGATGCTGAAGAAGTGGCAAAAGCGATTGGTTCTGATAGCAGGATTGGTGATAAATTTTTAAAAGTTTCTGTGGGTTTTGGAGGATCTTGTTTTCAAAAAGATATATTAAACTTGGTTTATATCTGCAGAAGTCTTAATTTACACGATGTAGCAGATTATTGGGAGCATGTCATTAAAATGAATGATCACCAAAAGCACAGGTTTGCTGAGAAAATCATTAATACACTATATAACACAGTTTCTGGAAAAAAAATCACTTTTTTAGGGTGGGCGTTTAAAAAAGATACCAATGATACACGTGAGTCTGCTGCAATTTATGTTGCATGGGAATTACTGATGGATAATGCTGAAATCCATGTTTTTGACCCAAAAGTTACCAAATCTCAAATGATTAAGGATTTGAATTACCTGGCTGAACAAAACTTGGAATTTCTAAGTATTAAAGATCAGTTGCTTTCAAAATTGGTAGTACATACTGATCCCTATGCAGCAATGAAGGAGGCTCATGCTATCGCAGTTCTGACAGAATGGGATGAATTTAGAACTTATGATTGGGAAAGAGTTTATAATAATATGATCAAGCCAGCTTTTGTATTTGATGGAAGAAATATTTTAAATGCAAAGCAGCTATTTCAACTTGGATTTAGGGTTTTTCAAATTGGAAAAAAACTTAACTAAAATTTTATGATTAGTGAAAAAATATTACTTATTACCGGAGGAACCGGTTCATTCGGAAATGCCGTGCTCAGACGATTCCTGAATGATGATCTTTTCAGTGAAATCAGGATATTGAGTCGTGATGAAAAGAAACAGGACGACATGCGGCAGTTTTACAAAAATAATAAGATCAAGTATTATATCGGAGATACCCGTGACCGTAATTCTGTGGATATGGCCATGCGTGGTGTAGATTTTGTTTTTCAGGCAGCAGCGTTAAAGCAGGTGCCATCTTGTGAATTCTTCCCGATGGAAGCGGTCAGAACCAATGTGATCGGAGCTGAAAATGTTTTGGAAAGTGCCATTATTCATGGGGTAAAGAACGTAGTAATGCTCAGTACGGATAAGGCAGTTTATCCAATCAATGCCATGGGAATGAGCAAAGCGCTAAGTGAAAAACTTATGGTGGCTACCAGCAGAAATCTGCGTGGAACTCAAACTACTGTCTGCGCAACCAGATATGGAAACGTGATGGCTTCCAGAGGTTCAGTAATTCCATTGTTCGTAGATCAGATCAAAGCGGGAAAAGAATTGACCATCACTGATCCCGAAATGACCCGTTTCATGATGACATTGGATGATGCTGTTGAACTGGTATGGTTTGCATTTAATCATGCAGATAATGGAGATCTTTTTGTTCAGAAAGCGCCTGCTGCAACCATTGAAACATTGGCCATCGCGCTTCAGGAATTATTTGGCTCCAACAATAAAATTAACATAATAGGTACCAGACATGGAGAAAAGCTGTTTGAAACCTTAGTCAATCGGGAAGAAATGGCTAAAGCTGAAGATATGGGGGATTACTTCAGGGTTCCGGCTGACAACAGGGATTTGAATTACGGAAAGTTTTTTACTGAAGGTGAAACAAAAGTATCCGTCGTAGAGGATTATACTTCGCACAACACCACAAGACTGGATGTGGAAGGGATGAAAGAATTACTCTTAAAGCTTCCGATGATACGAAAAGACATACTTGGTGAAGAAAACGGGCATATATATGAACCCTAGGCGTGAATAGTGATCAGTAATCAGTGAACAGTAAACAGTGAACAGTGAACAGTAAACAGTAATCAGTGATCAGTAATCAGTAAACAGTTCACAACTCACTACTCACAACTCACAGTTTACAGATCACAGATCACTCATTACCGATCACCAAAACTAATTTATGTCAAAATTAAAAATAGGCATTACAGGTCAGGCAGGATTCGTTGGAACCCATTTGTTCAATACATTAGGACTGGAACCTGATAAGTTTGAACGGATCCCATTCGAAGACAACTTTTTTGAGAAAACTGAAAAGTTGAATCATTTTGTACAATCCTGCGATGTGATCGTCCATTTGGCAGCGTTGAACAGGCATAATGATCCTCAGGTCATCTATGAAACGAATATCAAACTGGTAAAACAACTGATCTCCGCCTGTGAATACACCAATTCAACTCCCCACATTTTGTTTTCCTCATCATCACAGGAAGCAAAAGACAATCTTTACGGAAAATCAAAAAAAGAGGGACGGGCACTATTGGAAAAATGGGCAGAAAAAAACAAAGCATCTTTTACTGGTATGATCATACCCAACGTTTTCGGACCATTCGGAAATCCATATTACAATTCGGTTGTGGCTACTTTCTGCCATCAATTGACTCACAACGAAGCACTAAAAATAGAGGTTGACGGCACATTGAACCTGATCTATATCAATGAATTGGTGAATCAGATTTTACAATTTATTGAACAGTCTGCCATAGAGGAAAAAGAGGGAAATCGGATAATTCGGCAAGTTGCTATAAGTCATACTTCCTCCATGACTGTTTCGAATCTTTTGCAATTATTGCAATCCTATCGGGACAATTACTTTGCAAAAGGTGAAATTCCCGATCTGGAAGAACCCTGCAAAAGGAATTTATGGAACACCTTTTTGTGTTACCTAGATCATGAAAATTTCTTTCCTTTCTATTTGAAATTAAATACGGATGATCGTGGTTCCTTTGTAGAAACGATCAAGCTCAATAGCGGTGGACAAATCAGTTTTTCCACCACCAAACCCGGAATTACCAGGGGAAATCATTTTCATACCAGGAAAGCTGAGCGTTTTGCAGTGATCAAAGGAAAAGCCCGGATTGAACTGAGAAGGGTAGGCACGACCAAGGTGATGAGCTTTGAACTGGATGGTAACCAGCCTGCATTTGTGGATATGCCCGTTTGGTATACACATAATATTACGAATATCGGAAAAGAAGATTTATATACCATATTCTGGATCAATGAGCATTTTGATCCGGAGGATGCGGATACGTTTTTTGAAAAAGTGTCATCAGTGATCGGTAATCTGTAAACAGTGATCTGTAAACAGACAATTTATTGAAAAAATGAAAACTCATCACGATCTTGATGTTTGGAAAAAATCAATCCCTCTGGTAACGGAAATCTACAAGCTTACTGAATCTTATCCCAAATCAGAGCTTTATGGATTGACCAGTCAAATCAGAAGGAGCGCTGTTTCCATTCCTTCAAATATAGCTGAGGGAGATGCTCGTTCTTCAACAAAAGAGTTTTCACAATTTCTATCTATTGCCTTGGGTTCAGTCTCTGAGTTGGAGACACAACTTATTGTATCCAATAATCTTGGTTTTATGCGTAAGACTGATTTGGACGTCTTGATTGAACAAATTATTACGATCAGAAAAATGATCGTTGGTTTGAAAAAATCCCTTTAATAATAGTATTCATTTAATCATCATTGACCCTATATCATCAAAATGGAAAATAACCCATCAAAACACACAGATCACAGCTCACAGATCACAGATCACAGATCACAGATCACCAAACTCAAAGTAATGACCGTAGTCGGCACCCGTCCCGAAATCATCCGACTTTCCCGTGTGATGCTCAGACTGGATGCCTCGGAAGCCATTGAACACATCACGGTACATACCGGACAAAACTACGACTATGAACTCAACGAGATCTTTTATGAAGACCTGGGCATTCGTAAGCCGGATTATTTTTTAAATGCGGCCGGAGCAACTGCAACAGCAACGATTGGTCAAATACTTATCAACATAGACCCCATTCTGGATGAAGTCAAGCCGGATGCATTCCTGGTATTGGGTGACACCAATTCCTGCTTATGTGCCATTCCTGCAAAAAAAAGGCATATCCCCGTTTTTCACATGGAAGCTGGCAACCGGTGTTTCGATCAGCGCGTTCCTGAAGAAACCAACAGGAAGATCGTGGATCACATTTCCGATATCAATATGCCGTACAGCAGCATTGCAAGGGAATATTTGCTGAGGGAAGGCATTCCGCCGGACAGGATCATCAAAACCGGTTCTCCCATGTGCGAAGTATTGCATCACTACATGCCTAAAATACAATCATCCGATGTATTGAGCAGACTTGGGCTTGAAAAAGACAAGTATTTTGTTGTTTCTGCTCACAGGGAAGAGAACATCAACAACGATAAAAATTTCAGCGGACTTTTAACTGCCCTCAATCTCATCGCAGAAAAATACGGATACCCGATCATAGTCAGCACACATCCGCGAACACGCAAGAAGTTGGAGGAGTTATCAGTGATCAGTAATCAGTCATCAGTAAACAGTGATCAGTTATCACAAACAGATCACAGATCACAGATCACAGATCACTTTGCAGATCACAGATCACAGATCACAGATCACTCTGCAGATCACAGATCACAGATCGCCGATCACTCCTTGATCCAATGGCAAAAACCGATGGGCTTTTCAGATTACAACGCTTTGCAGATGAATGCCTTAGCAGTGCTTTCTGACTCCGGTACCATTTCAGAGGAATCTTCCATTTTAAACTTCAGGGCATTGAACATCCGGGAGGCACATGAACGTCCAGAAGCCATGGAAGAAGCCAGTGTGATGATGGTGGGATTGAATCCGGAGCGGATCATGCAGGGATTGTTGCAGTTGGAAATACAACAAACTGGTAAAAATTGCAATTTCAGATTGGTGAATGATTATTCAATGCCAAATGTGAGCGATAAGGTAGTCCGAATTTTATTGGGCTATACGGATTATATTAAACGAACCGTGTGGAGTGAGTAAACAGTAATCAGTAAACAACTCACAACTCACAGTTCACAACTCACAGTTCACATATTTTATTTATAGCTCGTTGCAGACTACTCAATGCCCAATGTAAGCGACAAAGTAGTCAGGATTATTTTGGGATATACGGATTATATCAAAAGGACGGTCTGGAGTATTGGATGGAATAGGGATGATATAGACATTTTAGGCAAACATGATTTATAATCTAAGGAATTTAGAGTGATTAGGTTATTGATTTTTCATGTAATATGTTTGGAATGACTTTTAATTATTTGTTTTTTTTAGAAATTAATTCCCATATTTTAAATTTTTTGTTTATGACGATTTTAGTTACAGGTGGTGCAGGATTTATTGGTTCAGCCTTGGTTAATTACTTAATATCTGAGACAGAACACCATGTAATTAACGTGGATAAACTAACCTATGCTGGCCATTTGATCTCACTTGAAAACGTAGCAAACTCCAAAAAATATTCCTTTGAAAAAGTGGATATTTGTGATAATTTTGAAATCAGAAGAATTCTTAATTTTTATAGTCCGGATATCATCATGCATTTGGCCGCTGAATCTCATGTGGATCGTTCAATAGATGGTTCTGCTGAATTTATACGAACAAATATCCTCGGAACGCATTCGTTGCTCGAAGAAACCAGAGAGTATTGGAAGTCCATTGATAGTGAAAAAGCGAAAAATTTCAGATTCCTTCATGTGTCAACGGATGAAGTGTATGGATCACTCGGCGAAACAGGATATTTTACCGAAAAAACACCTTACGACCCTCGTTCTCCTTATTCTTCCAGCAAAGCTTCGTCAGATTTCCTGGTTCGGGCCTGGTTTCATACGTATGGTTTTCCGGTATTAATTACCAACTGCTCAAATAATTATGGACCAAGACAATTTCCCGAAAAACTAATTCCGGTTGTTATATTAAAAGCACTTCAGGGTAAAGAAATTCCTGTATATGGTCAAGGGCTAAATGTCAGAGATTGGCTTTATGTGGGAGATCATGTCAAGGCATTACTTACAGTCGCTTTGAAAGGTACAATTGGGGAAACTTACAATATCGGAGGACATAACGAGAAAAAAAATATTGAAATTGTGGAATCCATTTGTAGGATATTAGATGAGGAGTCTCCAAGGAAGGATGGTAGTACATATATGCATCAAATAACTTATGTCAAAGATCGACCTGGCCATGATTTCAGGTATGCCATCGATGCTTCAAAAATTGAGGATAAACTAGGTTGGAAACCGGAAGAAACTTTTGAAACAGGCATCAGGAAAACTATTAAGTGGTACCTTGATAATATAGTTTGGTGTGAAAAAGTAACAAAAAACAATTACAACCTGGAACGACTAGGCACTAGCTCTTGAATATATTAATTGCGAATCCAAAAAAAAACTCAAAAAATGGCTTAAGTTTGAAGTTTTAGTGAAATCTGATATTATTAAAAACCTTCAAATATTTTAATATTGTAATAATGAAAGGCATCATTCTAGCTGGCGGAGCCGGCACCCGATTACATCCTATTACAAAAGTTGTGTCAAAACAATTATTGCCGATTTATGACAAACCAATGATCTATTATCCGTTGTCAGTGCTGATGTTGGCTGGTATCCGTGAAATATTAATTATATCTACACCTCACGATTTACCGAATTTCGAAAAACTTCTGGGAGATGGAAGTCAGATTGGTTTGAAATTCAGTTACAAAGAACAGCCTTCACCTGATGGGCTTGCACAGGCATTCATTTTGGGAGAAGAATTCATTGGTGGAGATGATGTTTGTTTGGTACTCGGAGATAATATCTTTTATGGTGCCGGATTACAAAAACTTCTGTCACTAAGTGTGGAAACTGTCCAAAGAGAAAAAAAAGCTGTTGTTTTTGGATATTATGTTGAAGATCCTGAACGCTATGGAGTTGCTGAAGTTGATTCGGAAGGGAATGTTGTATGTATTGAGGAAAAGCCAAAAGAACCCAAAAGCAATTATGCAGTTGTTGGTTTATATTTCTATCCGAATTCTGTGGTTGAAATTGCAAAACAAGTAAAACCCTCAAATAGGGGAGAATTGGAAATAACATCAGTGAATGATGCATATCTCAAAACAGAGAAACTTAAGCTCCAGTTTCTGAGTAGAGGCTATGCCTGGTTGGATACAGGAACACATGAAGCCTTGAGTGAAGCAACTGAGTTTGTCAAAGCAGTAGAGAAGAGAACTAGTTTGAAAATCGCATGTATTGAAGAAATTGCATACAAAATGAATTATATTTCGATAAATGAAATGTATGACCTCATAAATGAACAAGGAAAAAGTTCCTATGCGAATTACCTTAAAAAAATACTAAATGGATAAACCAACTTTAATTGATCTTCCCAAATTTGAAGATCCTAGAGGAAATTTATCATTTTTTGAAGAATTTAAACATATTCCTTTTAAAATTGAAAGGGTATACTGGATTTATGATGTTCCAGGAGGCCAAAAAAGGGGTGGGCATGCATTTAAAATGCAGCAGGAATTGGTCGTAGCATTATCTGGTAGTTTTGATGTGATTGTCGATGATGGCAATATTCAAGAGAGGTATTATTTAAACCGTTCATATTTTGGACTGTTTTTACCAGCTGGTGTATGGCGTCAAATGGAGAACTTTTCCACAAACTCTCTTGCGCTGGTTGTAAGTTCCACACATTTTGATAGCAGCGATTATATTTTTAATTATGATGAATTTCTTAAATTCAGAAATGGATATGGAAAGGAATAGTGTATTTGATTGTGTCATTTTACCATTAAATAAAATACATAATCGTGCCGGGAATATTACGATTATAGAAGGGGAAAAAAGCATTCCGTTTGAAGTTAAACGAATATACTATCTGTATGATATTCCTGGAGGTGAAAACAGGGGAGGTCATGCACATAAGCAATTGCATCAACTCATGGTTGCAGCAAGCGGGTCTTTTGATGTTATGCTTGATGATGGTAACAATAAGAAAATAGTAACTTTGAACAGGCCTGACTATGGCTTACTAATAGTTCCGGGAATATGGAGAGAACTGATGGAATTTTCATCTGGAGCAATTTGTTTAGTTTTAGCTTCAGAAAAATATAATATTAATGATTATTTACGCGATTATGAACAATTTTTAAATTATGTAATATGATTGAATTAATAATTGGACAAGAAGCATCAATTTCCAAATCATTTTCAGACAAAGATGTTGAGCTTTTTACAAAGTTAAGTTTAGACAATAATCCAGTGCATTTGGAGGATGATTTTGCTGCACAAACAATTTTCAAAAAACGGATTGTTCATGGATATCTTTATGGATCTCTTATTAGTGCTGTATTAGGTACAAAATTACCTGGACCAGGTAGTATATATTTACACCAAGAAATGAATTTCAAGAAACCTGTATATCTAAATGAAAATGTTACAGCAACTGTAAAAGTAACTGATATTAATCATGAAAAATCACTTATTTATCTTGATACATTTTGCACTAAAAATGACGACAAACAAATTGTTTTGGCAGGAAAGGCAATAATTAAATTAGTTTAGAAATGAATGAAATCCATCCGACAGCAATAATTGGTGATAGAGTAATTCTTGGCAAAGGTAACAGAATTTTACCTTATACAATTATTTTAGGTCCAACGGAAATAGGAGATGATAATATCATTGGCCCTCATGTGGTAATTGGTTCGCCAGGCCAAGATACCAGAAATAAGTATTATGATAGTTCAAATTCATTCATCAAAATTGGTAATCGAAATATTATAAGAGAGTTTACTGCAATCCAAAAACCTTGTTATGAAGAAATTACATATGTAGGGAATGATGTTTTTTTAATGCAGAGCGTCCATATACCTCATGATGCGCAACTTGGCGATAAAGTAGTTATTACTCCAATGTGCGTTTTAGCTGGAATTACTAAAATTTTAGATGGAGCTAATTTGGGAATGGGTGCAACAATAAATCAATATTGCATTATTGGTCAGTATTCAATTGTAGCTACTGGAGCTGCAGTGATGAAAAATGTTAAGCCATTTAGTAGGTATATACCTGGAAAAGAAATTTCGGTCAATGATTATGCTATAAAAAAATATGGATTTGATGAATACGTAGAAGAAATTCAAAGGTATATATTAAAAGGAGTATTTCCAAAATCTGATAAAATTGGTCAAATTGTGGAAATATTTCAAAAAAATCATATACTATCTAAAAGAGACCTTTACTAATATGATTAAATTCCTTGACCTTCAAAAAATCAATGCTCAATACGCAGAAGAACTTAAAAAAGCAGCCGAAGAAGTTATCGACTCCGGCTGGTATTTATTAGGTGAAAGTGTAAATCGCTTTGAAACCAATCTAGCCAATTACATTGGGGTAAAACATGCTATTGGAGTAGCCAATGGTCTGGATGCACTACGTCTGATCCTGAAGGCATACATTGAGATAGGGTTTATGAAGGAAGGAGATGAAGTCATAGTACCTGCAAACACTTATATTGCTTCCATACTTGCAATTACAGATAATCGGCTTAAGCCTGTTTTGGTAGAGCCTGATTTCAAAACTTACAACTTGGATTTTGATAAAATAGAAGAAAGAATTACTGAACGCACCCGTGCAATTATGGTAGTTCACCTATATGGACAAATTTGTTGGGGCAGAAAACTGGAAGAAATTAGAAGAAGATACAATTTAAAAATTATTGAAGATAATGCTCAAGCAATTGGAGCTGAATGGAATGGATTAAAATCAGGTGCATTAGGTGATTCTGCTGGTTTCTCTTTTTATCCCGGCAAGAACCTGGGTGCAATAGGCGATGCTGGAGCAGTCTCCACCGGGGATGATAAACTTGCAGAAATCATCAGGGCTTTAGGTAACTACGGCAGCAGACAAAAGTATCACAATGAATATCAAGGATTAAACAGCCGGATGGATGAGATTCAAGCAGCTTTTTTAACAATTAAACTTAAATATTTAGATAAAGAGAATGATCGTAGACGAGAAATCGCCCAATTCTATTGTGAAAATATAACAAATAAAGACATTGTATTACCATGCCATAAAGATCATTTGCTTTCAAAATCTTTGAAATTTGATTTTACACATGTATGGCACCTTTTTGTTATTCGAACGAGGCTTCAAAATGAATTAAATAGTTATCTGACTAGCAATAACATCCAATCGTTGATTCATTATCCTGTTCCTCCTCATAAACAACAGGCTTATAAAGAATGGAATATTGTAACTTTTCCTATAACAGAAAAAATCCATTCTGAAGTAATAAGTTTGCCTATTAGCGCAGTAATGACAGATGAAGAAGTCATTTCAGTAGTTAAAGCAATTAATTCATTTTAATGTCTGAAAGAAATTCTTATTCTAATATTATTAAAGCAACTACTTTATTCGGAGGAGTAAAAGTAATTCAAATTTTAATCACTATCATTAGGACAAAATTTATTGCTATATTATTAGGTCCTTCAGGAATGGGTATTTCTGGTATGATAACTGCTACCTTAGAAATTATAGGATCCCTAGTCGGATTTGGATTAGGTACAAGTGGAGTGAAGGATGTTTCTCAAGCTTTTACTTCTGGAAATGTGCTTAGGAAAAATACTATAATTACAATCCTAAGAAAAATTGTAATAATCACAGGTTTAATAGGTACTTTTATTACTTTTATTTTTGCACCATCTTTAAGTGTTATAACATTTGGAAGTGATGAATATACCATAGCATTTAGAATCGTTTCTATTACATTACTATTTAATCAGGTTAATATTGGCTTTACAGTCCTATTGCAAGGAACATTTAGGTATAGTGAAATTGCAAAATCTGCCTTGATTGGAAGTTTTTTAGGATTATTATTGACAGTTCCACTTTATTATATTTGGGGAATAGGAGCGATTATTCCGGCCATTATAATTAGTTCTGCAGTTCAATTGCTTTTATCATGGTTTTTTGCACGCAAAATTGAGTATACTAAAGTATTTTTAAGTATCAAAGAAACTTATATTCATGGGAAAGGTATGATTTCCTTAGGATTTGTTATTGCCTTCACAGGTTTTGCTACA
This sequence comes from Saprospiraceae bacterium UBA2365, assembly GCA_002344345.1. Classification (GTDB taxonomy): domain Bacteria; phylum Bacteroidota; class Bacteroidia; order Chitinophagales; family Saprospiraceae; genus UBA2365. The sequence goes on along the minus strand of DDTL01000182.1, from coordinate 651 downwards.
CAAGGTGCTGCTTACTTATTAAAAATTTTTATATCCCGATACGGTCAAATTTCTGAAGTTGGACTTTATACTGCAGGAGTAGGAATGGTCTCTTCCTATGTGGGTATTGTGTTAAATGCTATGAGTACTGATTATGCACCTAGAATTTCATCAATAGCATCAAACAATACTGAACTAATAGAGGTGATAAACAAACAAATAATTTTATTGATTACTATATTAGCTCCATTGATATTGATTTTTATGGTATTCATAAAATATTTAGTTTTACTTTTTTATACTAAAGAGTTTGTCATTACAACAAATATGATCGAATGGGTTTTGTTAGGGATGTTTTTTAGAGCTATTAGCTGGGCATTGTCATTTTCGTTTGTTGCTAGAGGCGATTCAAAAATCTTCTTTTGGAATGAATTAGCGGCAAATTTCTATTCCTTACTTTTTTCCATTACTGGTTATTTTTTTTGGGGAATTGAAGGATTAGGAATAGGATACTTTTTAACATATATAGTTTATTCAATACATATGTTTTATCTCGCCAGAAGTCGTTTTAAGTTTATTTTTAATCCATATTTTATAAAAATATTTATTTTTCAATTAATTGTCCTTGTAGTTAGCTTTTTATTAAGCAAATTCCTAGGATTTGTCATATAC
>DDTL01000084.1 GCA_002344345.1 Saprospiraceae bacterium UBA2365 | reverse complement strand
TAGTTTATTTCATGGTGATAAATAAGAGCTACCTGATAAAAATCAACGATAAAAACAGTAAAAGCAACGAGGCCAGTGTCCATATTAGACAAAAATATATATGTTATTGTCCAAATTGGACAACATTGGGTCTCGGAGCCACTCTAATTTTGTATCATAATTGAACACAAAGTTTAAAAATCTGTTTTGCAGCCGGATAAAAAACTGGAATGTTTAATGAAAACTGTTTGGTTCCAAAAGTGGAAATAACAGAAGTAAAAATGAATGAGCATTACAAAGTTGAATTCAAGATGGCTGATCAAATTCAAAAAATTATGAAAATATGAACTGAATTTGTCAAATGAGCGCCTGATACCAAAAGATTAATATTTAAGCCCGGGGAATTATTTGGTAAAGGTTCTCCGGTATGAATTAAACCAACTATTTTTTAAAAAACAAAAAAAAACTATCATGAAAAAGTTATTTAACTACAACATGTTTCTTTTAACGGGTTTTTGCTTGATGATATGGGTATCTCCGGTTTTTGGACAGACAAAAGAAGTGATCGGGGTAGTCTCGGTCAATAGTGTCAAAATGCCTTACAGCTCAGAGCAACTGACAGATGCTACCAGAAATTCAATTGAAAAGCTCAACTTATACCTGGTCGTAGATAAATATGATCAGATCTCTCTGGCTGAGAAAAATCAGTTCAATATGGATAATTGCCTGAGTAAAAGCTGTTTATCTGAAGCTGGAAGGGTTTTGGAAGCAACACAGATTTTGACAGGTAGCGTTGAAAGTTTTGGCAAAAAGGTGATTGTAAAACTTAGGTTGTTTGATATGGAGACCCAGGAAGTCGAAAAATTCAGGATCATCGAATTTCTTGATTTGAAGGATCAGGTTCAGGCTATGCTGGATCTGTCCGTTAGGTCATTGCTGGATCTGCCATTGGATCAGGATCTTTTTACGAAATTGACCAAGGAGTTTGCATTTGAAAGTTCTATCAATACACCTGAGGTTCAGCGACTGGATTTGAATGGTCCGAGGATGGGGATCACCATTCTTACCGGAAAGACTTCTGAGATATTCGGAGCTCCGAAAAGTGAAGGCGGTTATGATGCGATACCCGTTTTGAGTCAGTTTGGGTACCAGTTTGAGATCAATTATCTCAATGAAGGTAATTTCCAGGCTTTGTTTGAGATCATCCCGGTCATAGTTGGTTTGGATCAAAGCTTATTTATTCCAAGTCTCAATATTTTGAACGGTTTACGAAACAGTAAAACAGGGCTGGAATTTGGATTCGGTCCGCAAATGACAATTGTTAAGAAAGCTACCGGCTATGAGGATGGTAATGGCAAATTCATCCTTTCCGAGCCTGTGAATACTCCAGTCGGTTATACCAATGAAACACGACTCGACAGTCGTGGAGATATAAAATTTACAACAAATTTTATCTTTGCAATCGGCAAATCCTTCAAATCCGGTTCTCTTAATCTTCCGGTGAATATTTTCTATAAGCCAGCTAAAAAAGCGCACCAATTCGGGATTTCCGTAGGGTATAATGTGAGTTCGATGAGGAAAAAAAGATGATATTAATTGAAATTGGAAAAGCCATAAGACAAAGTAAAACAACGGATTTAAATTTTCAGATGCGCGAAAACGATTTTTATTAAGTTGAGCAATTCATTGATGAGCTTAATAATTCTGAAACATTTAAGTCCGTTTTTTGAAATATTGCCAAAAACTTTTAATTTTATGCGTTATTAATCAGTTTAATTTTCGTTTTTTAATTATTAAGACTAATCCCTGAATGCCGAAGCAGTTTTTGGCATTACAGAAATAAAGATTCACCAAATAAATTTTAGAAATGAAAAAGTTGAATTTATTTTTAGCTATTATGATGATCGGTACATTGGTATTTGCGCAGAATGAACGCGAATTTGAAAAAAAACCGGTACATGAAATTGGTATTGCAGGCGGATTTACAACGGGAGTTGGGCTTAGCTATCGTTATTGGCCAGAGAAAGTGGGAATACAAACCACGTTTTTACCTGTCGTTACACCTTCCTATAGTTTTTACAGTATCGGGTTAACAGGCCTGTATAAATTTCGTGAAGGAGAATACAGTAGTTTTTTTGGATACCTTTCCAACAGTCTTTTCCTTACAAAGTACGAATACTCTGATTTCGAGGAAGATTTTGAGTATTTATATTCAATCGGGGTGGGTCCAGGATTTTCATTAGGATACGATACAGCCATAATCAATGTGATGGGAGGATATGCATTATATTACGTCGATGGTGATATAGCATTGTTGCCCACTGTGGAAGCAGGTATTTATTATAGGTTTTAGGAAAAGTATTAGTTTTAATACTGGTTGAAAGACCAGTTCACCTATTTTCATCTTATTCAGAGACAATCGGAATACAGATCCTTTGTATTTGTGTAGTGGATGATATTATATCTCCAAGATATAATATTGACAAAGAGTTCAAAATGTAATAAAATTGAAATCTGGGTAGATTTTAAAAAGATTTAGGGTGTTGTTCACCGAATAAGGGCCGGGAATAAAGATTTTCGGCCCTTATTCAATGATTGGCTTGCAATTAGGAATACATGAAAAACAAATGTAAAACCCCGAAGATGTGCCA
>DDTL01000204.1:53095-53418 GCA_002344345.1 Saprospiraceae bacterium UBA2365 | reverse complement strand
CCCTTGATTCGCATATATAACTAAAGAATTCGATATTGAATCATAACGTGATCCGTTATACCTGTGTCCCGAGATGTGGCATAGTAGCGAGTCAGATTCATTATTTTCGGCAAATCCAAAGGATCAACACAGTTATCTCAACGGATCATTTGAACCCGGGCATGGGTATGCGAAATATTACGATTGGTATCGCAATTATCCGGTTGGAGGTATCATTTCCTGCTTTGTTTGCCGGTTTTCCCGACATGGAGATACCTATTCTGTCTTAGTGAGTCAGATTTCATAACCTGGAGGGAACGATTCTGACATTGCGTGTCGGTTTT
>DDTL01000204.1:36642-52997 GCA_002344345.1 Saprospiraceae bacterium UBA2365 | reverse complement strand
ACTTTGCGTGTCGGTTTTCCCGACGTGGCAATGGCTATTCTGACTTTGCAGGTGGTTATTCTGACTTTGGAGGTGGAAATATGGATTGGAAAGCTGTTTATCCTGATCCCTTTATTGACCGGAATCCCGGAACCTGGTTTCTTTCAGAACATACAGACTTAATGGCTTTGATGGCTTTTATTCGATGCGTCGTCAGAAGTATCTAATTTCACTCAACTATCAAATCTATGTGTACCAGGTGTTTTTAATGGTTCCACAGAGTCAATAAAGCTGGCACAGCTGTTTATTGCTTTCCTCAGAAAATCCAGGATGATTTGATCAATTTGATTTACCCGCATGAGTCGTCATTAACCCAAAATATTTTTGCGGAACCAAATTACATTCATCCGAAATCCACATGATCAAGTATGATTTAACCGATTTTGAAAAAAACCTTAAAATCTGTACTTTTGTCGCATGAATTCAACAATCATTTCCAACTGGATCGGAGCCATGAGGCTTCGCACACTGCCACTGGCGCTTGCCGGTATCACCATGGGCGCTTTTTTGGCGTGGTTTTACGGAGCGTTCAATTTACCGGTATTCATACTTGCTGTGATGACAGCTCTTTTTTTGCAGATCTTATCCAATCTTGCCAATGACCTCGGTGACAGCCTGCACGGCGCTGACTCAGCAGACCGGAAAGGGCCGTCCAGAGCTGTTCAATCAGGCAAAATAACCACCGCAGAAATGAAAACCGGGATCAGTATTTTTGCATTGTTGGCCATCTCTACAGGATCTGCTCTTTTGATCATTTCGCCGGTCTCCAATATCGCATTCTGGTCATTTCTCGGACTGGGTTTTTTGGCAGTACTGGCAGCGATCAAATACACCATGGGCAAAAAACCTTATGGTTATCAGGGGTTTGGCGATATAGCTGTTTTCGTATTTTTTGGTGTCGTAGCGGTATCAGGAAGTTTTTATTTGCAAACCGGATTCTATCCATTTGCGGTCATCCTTCCTTCTGTTGCAGTAGGTACGCTTTCAGTTGCGGTACTCAATGTCAATAACATCCGTGATATGGAATCGGATATACTGGCCGGAAAGAGATCTCTCGCTGTAAAATTGGGCAGGAAAAATGCTGTTTTTTATCATTATGTGCTCCTTTTGCTGGCGGTGATCGCGTCTGTCTTTTTTGTTTATACCAATTATCATTCTGTTTCGCAATATTTATTTATACTGGCCATACCGATGTTCATCAGAAATGCATTTGCTGTAACTGTTTACAGGGAACAAAGTCAACTGGATCCGTATCTCAGACAAATGGCTGTCAGCACCCTGATCTATGTACTGCTGTTCGGCTTAGGCATGTACTTTTCCAAGTCATAGTTATACTTTCAGCAAATCACACTCAGTCCGTCAAAGGCAACATACACATTTTCAGGCAATTGCCCGGCAAACTTGTTATGGGGTGGAAATTTATGACTCAAATGGGTCAGGAAAGCCCTTTCAGGCCGGATGAACCGGATATATTCCAAAGCCTCTTCAAGATTCAGATGTGTACTATGTTCCTGGTAACGCAAGGCGCTGATCACTAAAATTTTACAGTTAATAATCTTTTCAAGACTCCCTTCCGGTATGGTTTTAACGTCAGTCAGGTAAACCAAATCTTCAAACCTGAATCCCGATATTTCCAGCTTACCGTGAAAAACTGTCAAAGGAATGATCTTTTTGTCCTGTATAAAAAAATCAGTCTCTTTCTCAATCACAACCGGGGTCAATTTTGGAACTCCGGGATACGGACGATCTTCAAAAGCATAGGCAAAACGCAGTTTCAGTTCGTGGATCACCCTTTCAAGACCATACACGGGCATATCTTTTCCCTGCAGGTAATTGATCGGTCTGACATCATCCAAACCTATCAGATGATCATTGTGTTCGTGCGTCAGGAGTACGGCATCGACTTTACTCAACCCGTTATTGAGCATTTGTTGGCGAAAATCCGGGCCGCAATCGATCAGCAAATGCAGACCATCCCATTCGAGATATGCTGAGGTTCTCGTCCTTTTGTCCCTGGGGTCGATGGAATTACAATTGGCACACGGGCAACCGATGATCGGAATTCCCTGTGAAGTTCCGGTGCCCAAAAAGCTTAATTTCATTGTTCGGCTGGTTTTATGAGTGATTCCTTCAATAAAAAATGATAAAAAACCCTGGACTTCTGATCGAGCAAAACTTCCTCCACAACTATTTTATCCAGGATCTCCATCAATGCATTGATCCTGGCTTCAAGGTCAAAAAACTTATTGATAATGACAATTTTTTTATCATGGACCACAGCATAACCTGATTGGAAATGTCCTTTTTCAAATCTCACTACATATTCCAGATCCTCAAAAATATCTATGAGCTTTTCCATTGTGGTTCTGGTGTATTTCAACATGATCAATCATTTTTTAACTTCACAAAGTTAAAAAGCGGAAGTAATTTATCCTGATTTATTGGAATTAATCGTTTAAATAGTCAAATTCCCGGACATTAAGGCGGATTAGATGAAGGCTTTCTTTTATATTTGGCCACAGTTTTTTTCAAAAACAATTGGTGTACAGCATCATTATTGAAAAGGGAAGAAAAAAAAGTAGTCGTTTAGCTTAATAGTCATTCAGCATTTTAGCAAATGCTAAATTTAAAGGGTTAAAATTCAAATTCTACCATAAATCAGCGTTTTGATCAACTTACAAAATAAAATCCAACAGACGAATAAGCTAACCATCTTAATCATGACGAAAAAAATACTAAAAATGATTTTAAACTTAAAAGGAATATATATCATCGCCGGGTTCATGCTTTTTAGCTTTTTACCCGGCCATGTTGCGGCACAAAAATTTGGTGGCGCGTTGATTTTAGGGATGAATGCATCCCAGATTGACGGGGATCAGCTGGCAGGATACGACAAACCAGGTCTGACCGGTGGCTTACAGATCAGCTATGGGCTTAAAAAACCCTGGCATGCAGCCATTGAACTTTTATACAGTCAGAGAGGAAGCCAAACCGATCTATTGGTCAATAATGGTGGCCCGAGACGTCAAATTGACCTGAAATATATAGAAATTCCTTTGATGGCTAAATACGAAGATTGGTATATTCAGGATGGAAATTACTACAAAGTCAATGCAGAAGCAGGGTTTTCCTACGGCTATCTGTTCAATGCTTACACAGCTGAAGACAACGAAAAAGAGCCGATAGATGATTTTCTAAAGAATGACATCAGTTTTTTATTCGGAGGCAATTATTATTTCAATAAAAGACTCGGCGTAGGCTTCAGATACACCCGTGCACTCACCAAACTTAAAAAATTCGAAGACACAGGCCAACTGAGCCTGCTGAGCTATTTTTTGACTTTTCGGGGATCGTTCAGGTTCTGATACCCTATCCCTGACCAGGGCGAATCAGAACCAAGGAGGAAATTGATTTAAGAACACCGATCAACGATTTTAGATTTAGAAAGTCCAATATATCTTTAATTATGAGAATCAAGGGTTAAAGTTAANNATTGAGGCCAAATAAAGGATTTTCGGAGCTTTTTACAACCCTTGATTCGCATTAATTATAATTCGTTAATCTTTGCCTGCCCGTAGGGGCTCGCCCCGTTGGATATATATCCTTCAGGGTTCGATATTCAGATTGTTTTTGTATGAACGAACAAACCATCACTAAAACAAACAACATGGTGGTTAATTCAGAACCCTATCCCTGATACATTCAGATGCCTTCAAGAATGCTGCCGCTATTGAGCAAGAGGGTAAGTTCATTGACTTTGGCATTCAGTCTGGCACGGTTGTATGACAACTGAGCGTTCAGTTGATTGAGCTGAGCCTGTCTGAATTCAATGGAGCTAACCTGTCCCAGTTTGAACTGTTCAGAAGTTCTTTCAAAATTCAACCTGGCTGTCTCCATATTCCTTTCTTCCACTTTCATCAGGTATAGCTGATTCTGAAGTGTTTCCCAGGCATTGTGAATATTAAGTCTGATCTCCGAAGTTTTTTGTTCGCGCAAAATTTCCTGATTATCAAGCACAATCTGAAGATTGCTGTCCCGAACTTTATTATAACCTCCGTCAAATATATTCCAGCTCAACCCGACGCCCAGTGCAAAATCTGTGACAAACTGGCTTTTGATACTTGCCTTTGGACTGTTGGCAGCTCCCAGCAATCCGAGAGAACCGTTTGCTGTGATGGCGGGTTTGAGATTGGTTTTGTTGACCTTGATATCCAATTGGCTCATCAGAATATCCTGTTCTGCCAAAGCCAGTCCAATATTATTGCTCAAAGCTTCGTCCAGCAATTTATCCAGCGAAAGGTTTGCAACGAAGCTGAAACCTGGATCAATTTCGAAAGCACTGTCCACTACCCTACCAAGAAGAAAATTGAGATCCCTTTTCTGGTTGTCCAACTGTTGTTTAAGGTTCATCAGATCGATGCTGTCACGGTTCATATCTACTTCTGCATTGAGGATAGCCAGTTTGTTATTCCTTCCAAACTGGTTCTGCAGCTGCACCCTGTTGATCCTGTCTCTCGATATCTGCAATATTTCTTCCTGTGCTCTCAGATTTTCCTCCATTTGAGCCAGGTAATAGTAATTGACGAGAATAGAATATACGCTATATTCAATGGTTTTCCGCTTTTCAAGGCTGGCCAGTGTCAGCGCTTCCTGTAGTCTTTGCTTCTTCAATTCCCTGTTCCCAAAATTGTATATCAGGTAGCTCCCTGAAACTGAGGCAGCCACATCCACGCCATGAACCAGCCAGGCAGACGATCCCGGCGCACTTTCCGCATGATATCTGATTTCAGATCCGGTAGCTCCATAAGCCGCATTGGAATTGAGTGCAAAAACGGGCAGTTCTCCGGTATTAAATTTACTGGTATTGTTTTCAGCCACTGACTCAAGATTTTTTGCCAGCCTGATACCATAATTGTTTTCAAGGGCAATTTCAATCGCTTTCTCAGTAGTCAGTTTTTCCTGACCAATCACAAAAGCAGACATAAAAACCAATAAAATAGCTGCAATGATTTTATGCATGATCTTCAATATTTAATTCTTTGATAGCACGCTCAACGCTTTCCCTGGTTGGCTTTTTTCCTGTCCAAAGCCATAGGAAATGGACTTTTGCATCATTCACATAGGAAAGTAATAAAGGCAGCATCAATAGCGTCAGGAAAGTAGCTATAATGATACCATAGGTGATAGATAATGCCATTGGGATCAGAAACTGTGCCTGTCTGCTTTTTTCAAAAATAAGGGGCGCCAAACCGGCTACCGTGGTCAGAGAAGTCAACAGTACCGCACGCAATCTGGATTTTCCTGCAGCTATCAATGCTTCATCAAAGGCCATGCCTTCAGTTAAATTGCTGTTGAATTTACTGATCAGTACCAGCCCGTCATTTACCACAATGCCCACCAGTGCTATAATTCCCAGCGTCGATAACATACTTACCTGGACTCCATGCAGCCAATGTCCCCATGCTACACCTATCAGGCTTAAAGGGATCATTAACATGAGGATAAGCGGCTGGCTGAAAGTTCTGAATGTAAAGGCAATCACTGCAAAAATAAGGAAAAGGATGACTGGAACTACAGCTTTTGAAGAATTTCCTGTTTTAGCAGCCTCTCGGTTCTGACCTTCGTAAAGGACTGAAACAGAAGGAAATTTTGCAAGCACTTTGGTCATATCATTCGATTTGATATCACCCAGCACTTCAGTTGCGCTGTCTTTTGCATCGCTCAAATCTGCCGTCACCTGAATTTCTCTTTTACCATCGATGTGATTGATGGCTACTTCTCCGCGTTTGATTTCATAATCCACGATTTCAGCCAGCGGCACTCTTTGTCCATTCGGTGTGACAATGCGGATATCTTCCAGATTCTTGATCTGATCTCTGTCTTCCAGGGCATAGCGAACCCAAACACGCACTTCATCCTGACCTCTTTGCAAACGCTGAACCTGCCTTCCAAAAAAAGCAGATCTGACTTGTGCCATGATGTCATTATAGCTCAATCCGAGCATATGCGCATTTTGCTTTAGAGTGATCAGGATCTCATTGATACCGGCCGGATCATTGTCTTTGACATCTTTCACCTTGGGATTTTGTTTCATCAGTTCCTTCAGATATAATTTTGCAGCTTTCAGCTCCTCTATATTGTAACCTACGAGGGAAATAGCCACAGGCGCACCGCCGAATCTGGAACCTGACCCGAAAGTGAGGCTTTCGGATCCATGAATGGGGCCAACTTTTTCTCTGAGTACATTTGTCAGATCTATGGCTGAAAAATCACGTTTATCTCCCGGCAGAAGATTCACTGTCAATGAAGCGGTTGAAGCGCCAGGCCCAATCTGAGTAATGACATTTTCCACAACTTTCAGATTGCCCGTTTGTTTTTTCGTGTATTCCTCATTCAGTGCCCAGACAGCATCTTCTATCTTCATCACATTTTCGAGGGTGATCTTTTCTGCTGTCCCCTTGATCATATCGAGATTGACAACGATCCTGTCACTGGCAATATTGGCAAAGAAGGTTGTTTTAATGATCCCACCCATCAAAGCACCTATTGTCAATATAAAAATTGATAAAGGAATTGCCACCCCTAATAAACGATGTTTCAGGAAAAAAGCAAGATATGGCCCATAAAGTTTATCCCTTACAAACTCAATAAAACTGTCTCCCCAACGATTGAGCAAATTGGGTTTTGAAGTTTGTGCAGTAATCTTTTTGGAATGGGCTACATGCGAAGGAAATATCAATATTGCTTCAAGCAGCGAGAATGAAAGTGTCAGGATTACTATGAGAGCCACCTGACCATAATTGTCTGCCAATCTGCCTTCCAGGAAAAAGAAGGCACTAAATGCGATCAATGTGGTAATAATGGCAGAAATAACGGGCGGAGCAACCTCAATAGTGCCATCAATGGTCGCTTGCAATCTTGATTTACCTTTTTCATAATGATAATAAATGTTTTCACCCACCACTATTGCATCATCCACCAAAATACCAATGACCACGATCATTCCAAACAATGACATTGCATTGATGGTCACATTTAAATGAGGTGCAACAATAAACATTCCGAGAAATGATACGGGCATTCCAAATGCAACCCAAAATGCCATCTGTGGTCTGAGAAAAATTGAAAGCAATATTAATACCAGTACCATCCCAAACAGACCGTTTTTCTGTAGTAATAATCTTCTTTCCAATAAAGTACTTGAGGCATCTCTGGTAACCTCCAATTTGACTGAATCATTTCCACTATTGAATTCTTCAATATATTTAGTTACCTTTTCTGTGATCCCGATCAAATCCTCATTATTGGTGCTCATGACACTGAAAGCAATGGCTGCCTGTCCATTATAAAGGGTTCTATCGGGATCTTCAGCGAATTTATCTGTAACTGCAGCGACATCCTTCAACCTGATCGTATTACCATCCTGATCTGTTCTTACAATCATAAAATCAAGTTCGTCTCCAAAATAACTCTTATTTTTTGCTCTGATCAGGTATTCTTCGTCATCAGTTTTGATACGACCACCTGTGGTCAGTATATTGGCATTGGCAACAGCCCTGGATATCTCTTCAAAAGTAAGGTTATAGGCTCTCAAATCTTTTTCCCTGACTGCAATTTCAATTTCTTCAGCAGGAAAACCGGATATTTCGACCTGTGAAATACCTTTCATGGATCTGATGTCATATTCTATCTTCCTTGCAAGCCTTTTAAGCGTTACCAAAGGCACTTCTTTTCCTGTAACCACAAAAGAAATCGCCTCGTTCATCGCTTCTCTCCTGGAAACCACCGGAGGTTCCATCGCAGCCGGAAAAGAAGGTACTCTGTCGACAGCATTTTTCACATCAAACAGCACATTCGCGGGATTGTACTTTTGCTTTACTTCAACAGTGATCACCGCGCTGTTTTCCATACACCTGGAGGTAAATCGCTCAATACCCGGCAAGCCCTTGAGATTTTCTTCGATTTTGAGAACAATACCTTCCTCCATTTCAAATGGAGAGGCTCCCGGATAAGATAAGTTGATGGTGATAATCCTGTTCTCGACCAATGGGAAAAACGATGATTTCATCGTAAGCATGCCATAAATCCCGAAAATGGAAAAGAAAATGATCAGGATCCAGGAAGCTACCGGATATTTTATAAAATAAGCAACGAGTTGTTTCATGAATCAGACTTTTTTATAAGCGGTGGATCACCGGATTTTTAATTAGGAGCATGCTCAGTTCAAACTAAGAATAAAACCAAAAATGCCATCCTGGTCAATTATCCAGAATAGAAACTTTCATACCTTCATGCGCTCCGGGAACCGGTTGACTCAACAATTTGCTTCCATCCGGAATATTTCTGACCAAAGCGGTTCCGTCATTGTTAAAATAAACAGGGTCAACCTGAATTCCGGTAAGTACACTGTCCCGAACAACAAAAATTTTATTGTCTGACTGAAGTAATTTTCTGGACACTTCAACCACTTGATCCAATACTTTTGCGTCGAGCTCAGCTTCCAGGAACATACCATCCCTTAACCCGGGATCATTCAATTCGATCACTGCAATAATGCTTTGGGTGGCAGTGTTCAATTTTTTGTTGATACGGATCACTTTACCTGTCCAGGATTTGGATCGCTCAATGTTATGAACTTTTACCTTTTTGCCAATGGAAAGAAATTTTTCATCACCTGCATTGACCGGGACTTTCAATTCAAAAACATGCTGAGACACAAATTCGCCCAGCTTTTGTCCCGGACGGATCAGCGTTCCCGTTTTTACCATGACATCTGTTACGTATCCTGAAAATGGTGCCCGGATCCTGTGTTTTGCCAACCTGACTTCAAGATTTTTGATATTATAATAACTGGTCAGAATGCCTTTGGTAGCGAGATAATACTTTTCCTGTTCTGTGGTGGAAACCGGCAAATCTTTCAACGCTTTCTCAACAGAAAACTGTCTGATATACTGATTCCATCTCTCTGCTGATGCAGGAAAATCTAAACTCAGATCTGGCATCATCCCAACCAATTGGTTGAAAAAGCTGCTTTTTTGTGCTTTTAATGAGGATTCGAATTCTTCAGAATTTATTTTTAAAAGAAGTTCTCCCTCTCTAAAATAATTGCCTTCCAAAAATGCCTGCATCCCGTTTTCCATGATCCCCTGAACCTCAGAATAAACTTCAATTTTATTCCTGGCTTCCACCTGACCGGTAGCCAGAATTTTAACAGGGATACCTGAATTTTTAACTTCTGTCACGTAAACAGACACTTCATTCACATTGTTGACTTTCGGAATGTCCTTTTTGCTATTGGCCATGTACCTGGCTGCCATGATCGATAGAGCCAGCAAAATCAGGCCACTTATTGAAATAATATATTTTCTCATAAAAAACTTTATTTTATATCTTCAACAAACAAACATTATAAGGTAATGGTTTTCAATACAATAAAAACAAAATATAGAGAATAACAATCGATTAATTATCTTTTTACTATTCAGATTATATTGTTATACCAAACAATAAACGACACATAGGAATCGCGACAATTCATAACTAAGCAAAATGTGTGGAATATTATTCAAAATCATCTATTGTCTATACCACTCCATACTGAAATGACTGTATAAATTAAGCATGCAAATATGGTGCATTCAAATTACTTTTCCTTAATTCCGGCAAGTTTATCACGATGAAGTCATCAAAATTACGGTCTTCATTTTTGATTTGAAAGAAAGCTGTTTTAGGCAGGTTTAGGATGAAATCCGTTTACCAAACCAAAGACTCAACCAAAAATGTCCGCTTATTAAATAAATGCAACTACATACAAATAAAACCAATCTTATGATATAGGAGAAACTGCCAGAAATTGTTAAAAAAAAGATCTTTAACAACTTGCCTTCAAAAGTCCTGCAAAAAACCAGATCGCCTGATCCTTGCCGGAAAACCGTGAGAAAGTTCAGACAGATTAAAACGTCAGTTTGAAATTCAGATGGTACATCCAAACGATTAAAAGCACTAAAGCAAGTGCAAAAAGCAACACCCAAATTAAGAACTCTTTGCCCTTTCCGTAATCCCTGTTTAAATTTGCCATACTATCCGTTTTTTAATTGTCTGCCACAAATTAAGGCAATTATTTTGAAACAAAAAAATATCATTTCAAAAAAAACAAGACCTGATTTCCATTAAATTCATCCTGCCATTTCAATTTAAATCTGACAGCATTATTTTACACTGATCTGCCCCGTTCCCAAGGAAGTAAACCTGCCAATTAGCCAGGCATCCGCTAATCCTGCCGCGTTTAATCCATTTAATACTTCATTTTCATCGTTTGGATCTACTGCGATCAGAAGCCCGCCTGAAGTTTGAGCATCGGCCAGGATCAGCATTCTTGGGTGGTTCAATTGCCCAAAATCAACATACGACCGTACATGCTCAAGATTGCTCACACTTCCTCCGGGGTAGATTCCAGCAGTGGCAAAGTTTAGTGCATCATCCATCAACGGAATATTTGAAAAATCCAACTCAACATCGCAACCTGACCCTTTACTCATTTCCAGCAAATGCCCTAAAAGTCCAAATCCTGTTACATCTGTACAAGCGCTTATTTTATAATGGCTTATCACTTGTGCAGCTTTGTTATTGAGGGCGCTCATTTGTCGGACCAGCTTGTCTTTTGTGTGGTTATTCAAAATGCCTCTTTTCATAGCTGTAGACAAAATACCTGTTCCCAGCGCCTTCGTGATGATCAATCCGTCACCAGGCTTAGCGCCGATATTTTTCAACAATTTTACCGGGTGAACCAAACCTGTGACCACCAGACCAAATTTTGGCTCATTGTCCTCAATCGTGTGTCCGCCAAGTATACTGATGCCTGCCTCTGCAACTTTATCAGCAGCGCCTTTCAGAATATCTTCGAGCACGCTCATCGGCAGCGTGTATTGTGGAAAGGCAACAATGTTCTGAGCAAAAAGCGGAACAGCTCCCATCGCATAAATATCGCTGAGGGCATTCGCAGCCGCAATGGCTCCAAAATCATACGCATCATCCACTACCGGTGTAAAAAAATCCAGGGTCTGGACCACAGCCTGTTCGTCGTTGATCCTGTAGACTGTCGCATCATCAGAGGTTTCGACTCCGACCAGGATGTCCGGATGACTGGCTTTTGGCAGTTTTTTGAGTATGGATTCCAGCACCTGGGGCTGAATTTTACATGCACATCCAAGGCCATGGGTAAATTGAGTCAATCTGATGGCTTCATGCGTGGTTTCCAGTATTTTATCTGGATTTTTCAGGCTGTTGACCACCGGAATGATCTGTTCTATTGCTTGATTGATTTCTTCTTCAGTCGTAAATTTCCCTAAGGAAAAACGAATGGTTCCCATTGCATATTGAACAGGAATTTTCAAAGCTTTCAGTACATCTGAAACATCGATGTGCTCGGCATGGCAGGCAGCGCCGGCAGAAACTGCGATGTGCTCCAGCCTGCTAACCAGGGTATTTGCTTCAATTCCCGGAAAGGATATGCTCAGTGTATTAGGCAGGCTTTTTTCAATATGCCCGTTTCGCTTTATTTCCGGCAATGCATTTTTCAGACCTTCATACAATTTTTCGCGAAGGCTCAAGGTGTGTTTCCCAAAATGTTCCAGACCTTTACCTGCCAGTTCACAGGCTTTTCCAAACCCTACGATCTCCAGCACATTCTCCGTTCCGGCGCGCAAATTCTGCTCGTGATTGGCTCCGTGCATCAGTTTTTCAAGCCTGGTTCCTGATTTGATATATAGGGCTCCGACACCCTTGGGTGCATACAGCTTATGCCCGGCAATACTCATCAGGTCCACACCCAAATTCTTGATGTCTGTTGCGATTTTTCCCGCAGACTGCGCAGCATCACAATGCATAAGTATCTGATGTTCATGCGCAATTTTCGCAATTGCAGCTATATCCTGGATGGTACCGATCTCATTGTTGGCATGCATGACCGAGATCAGTATGGTTTCCGGCCTGATGGCTGCTTCGATCTTTGCCGGATCAATCAGCCCATATTCATCTGCTTCAACCACAGTCAACAAAAATCCGTTTTTTTCAAGGTAATGACAGACTTCCATCACTGCCGGATGTTCGATCGCAGAAGTGATGATATGGTTTCCCTTTTCTTTGTGGGCAAATGCTGCTCCTTTGATGGCAAAATTATTGGACTCTGTTCCACCACTGGTAAATATTATTTCAGAAGGGTCGCAATGGATAAGACCTGCTACCTGCATCCTGGCTTTTTCGACCAGCATTTTGGCCTCCATTCCAACTTTATGCATGCTTGATGGGTTGCCATAAGACATTTCCAGTACGGGTTTCATAGCCTCTATTACAGCTTTATCCAATGGTGTACTGGCGTTGTAGTCCAGATAGATCATAACGCTCTTTTTTGGTAAAAACGAATAAAAGTTTCAGCAATTTGTTGTGGCTCAAAAACATCAAATTCATGAGAGGAGATCATAGTCTGATCTCTTTTGGCAAGGCCAAAGGCATAGGTTTTGTCATAATAATCCAGAGAAATGGAAGCTACTTCAGCAAAGTTGTTTTCTCCCAAAGCTTTGAGTGCGTTCTTGGTTGCCAATCCGCCAAGTTTGGATTGTATCCTCAATACTGCTGACTCAAGTTGAACCGAATCATAAACAGCATAATCTTCTACGAGATTTTTAACTCTTTCTGACTTTGGAATTTCGAGTTTATAAACTTCAGCTTCTCTGATCCTCAGATAAAGTTCTTCAGGTATGTGATTGAATCCAAGGATCCTGCTTTCATCTTCAACCCAAATAATTCGTTGAAAATCAAAAGAAATCCATTTCATGATCAAATCATTTTCGAACTGTTCGTTGGTTTTCTGATGTTCTTTTCCTATTGCGCCAAATGAAGAGCCCCGATGTCGGGCCAACGCTTCGATGTCGAGCACTTGTTCGCCCATTTCTTCAAGCGCTTTCAAGACCTTGGTTTTGCCGCTTCCTGTATAGCCACCAACCACGATGATTTTTGCATTCCGGGTCAGGGAATTTTTACCGTATTGCCGAAATCCTTTATAACCGTCTTCGAGCAAAGTTACCGGAATTCCGGCTGTCTCTAAAAGCCAGGCCATGCTTCCACTTCTCATGCCTCCGCGCCAGCAATACATTAATAATCTTTCACCCTTGGTTAGCGCCCGAGCCTGCCTGACAAAATGTATCATTTTAGGTCCGACAATTTCAAGACCGCGGTCAACAGCAGGCCATTTGCCCTTTTGCTTGTAGATCGTACCGATTTCTGCTCTTTCTTCATTTTCAAATATTGGTATATTGACACTCAAGGGAATGTGCCCTGTGTCAAATTCAGCAGGAGACCTGACGTCTGCAACCACATGATCCGGTATCAGATTTATAAAATGATCAGCGGCTATTTTTTCACTCATTATCTTGATATGCTTTTTCGGTTACAATAGTTCCATGCTCAATTTTGAATATCCTTGCCGACAATTTTGTTTAAACCTATAAAAAACGTTTTAGGCAAACACGAATCATTTGATCATAGCCCCGAAATCCAAAAATAATTTGGAGTAAAGCACAATTTTTTACTTTCCGAACAAGCTGATGAGTTCATCAATGGACATCCTTGATTGTTCACCTGAAACCATGTTTTTTACAGAAATGGTATTTGTTTGCATTTCTTCATCACCAACGATCGCAAGGTATGGAACCTGAATGGCATTGGCGAATTTCATCTGCTTTTTCATTTTTCCATACTCCGGGTATATATCTGTTTTAATGGAACTTTTACGAAGCTTTCCTGCTTGTTTAAAGGCATACAGATGAGTCAGTTCATCAAATGCTATGAACAATACCTGGATACCTGTGATCAATTCGTCCGGGAAAAGAGATTTTTCCAGCATCAGGTCAAAAATACGTTCAGCGCCAAATGAAATACCGACGCCTGATGTATCCGGTTTGCCAAAAACAGCGGTAAGGTCATCATATCTGCCTCCGCCACCGAGACTTCCCAGCCCTGCCTGCGAAGCTTTCACCTCAAAAATACAACCCGTATAATAATTTAATCCCCTGGCCAATGCCGGATCAAAAACGAGGGCATTCTTCAGTTCAGTACTTTCCAGGTAATCGTATACTTTCTTGATCTCTTCCACCCCTTTCAACCCGGTTTCACTGTCTTTAATGGCTTCTGCCAATTCTTCGATGGATTCCGTTCTGAGCAACTCCAGGATTTTTTTTGCATTCTTTTCCTGTATACCTTTTTCAGTCATCTCAACGATCACAGATTCCTCACTCATTTTATCCAGCTTGTCAATGGCTATGGTCATTTGAACAAATTTATCGCCGATATGGCACGCTTCTGCAATACCTACGAGGATTTTCCTGTTGTTGAGTAAGATCTTCACTTCGATACCCAGCTTTGCAAAAACAGCGTCGTAAATCTGGATCAGTTCGGCTTCATACATCAAAGAATCAGATCCGATCACATCGACATCACATTGGTAAAACTCCTGGTATCGACCTTTTTGCGGCCTGTCTGCTCTCCATACCTGTTGGATCTGGTATCTTTTAAATGGAAAAACCAACTCATTCTGGTGCTGAACTACAAACCTGGCAAAAGGTACGGTCAGGTCATATCGCAATCCCTTTTTGGCAATAGATGGTGTGAGGGCAATTGAATTCAAATTTTGTAGCGCTTCCCGATCTGCTTTGGCCAGAAAATCTCCGCTATTCAGCACTTTAAACAACAGTCTGTCACCTTCTTCACCGTACTTGCCCGTAAGTGTTTCAAGATTTTCAAAACTTGGCGTTTCAATCGGGAAAAATCCAAATTGCTCAAAAACATTCCTGATCGCATTAAAAATATAATTCCGCCTGATGACCTCTTTCGGAAGAAAATCCCTTGTTCCTTTAGGCGTTTGAGGGTTAGTTATAGCCATTTTTATTTTTTTAGTGAAAACATTGATCAGTGCAGCTCCAACTCAGTTGACATACACCGTTTAACAACAAAAGCATGAAGGTGACCAGAAAACATGAGAATCCGGATAATTACAAAATCCCAGTAAAAATCATTTTAAAAGGCTGATTTAAATTGGCTCAAAAACCTTAGATCATTCTCAAAAAACATCCTGATGTCACCCACTTCAAACTGTTGCATGGCTGACCGCTCAATGCCGATTCCAAATGCAAAACCCGTATACACTTCAGGATCAATGCCGCAATTGGCCAACACCTGTGGATCTACCATTCCGCAACCGAGTACTTCCAGCCAACCGGTACCTTTTGTCAGGCGTTTGTTCTTTTCTGTCTCTGTTCCCATCCAAACATCCATCTCGGCGCTGGGCTCAGTGAATGGAAAATAACTCGGTCTTAAACGGATCTTAGTATCCGGACCGTACACCTCCTGGGCAAAGTAAAGCAATGTTTGCTTCATGTCAGCAAATGATACCCCTTTATCCACATATAATCCTTCCACCTGGTGAAACTGCGCATGAGAGCGTGCTGAGATGGTCTCATTCCGATAAACCCTGCCCGGTGCTATGATCCTGATCGGAGGTTTTTGGCTGGACATCACCCTGGCCTGAACAGATGATGTGTGTGTACGCAATAAGTATTCTGTACTGTTGAGCAAATAAAAAGTGTCCTGCATATCCCTGGCCGGATGATCCTGCGGTGTGTTCATCGCAGTAAAATTGTGCCAGTCATCTTCTACTTCCCTGTTTTCGGCAACAGAAAATCCCAGTTTTACAAATATGTCGATGATCCTGTTGGTAACGATACTGATCGGATGCCTTGAACCTAGCAAGATCGGGTCGCCTGGTCTCGAAAGATCGATCTGAGCCTGCTCATCGTTTTTCCTTTGATCTTCAAAATATTGCTTCCATTGCTGGTATTTCTCCTCAGCATTTTGCTTAAGCTGATTGAGTAAAAAACCAAATTCTTTTCGGCTTTCTACCGGAACGTCTTTCATCTCACCGAACAATGGTTTGATGATATTTTTGGTTGCCAGATACTTCATTCTGAAAGATTCCAGCAATTCCGGACTGTCAATGACCTCATTGCTGATATTTTCAAGAATTTCCTTGGCGGTTTTAAAAGGATCCATCTGAATTAATTTAACGTGCAAATGTAAAACTTTGGCTGATAAATTTTAAATCTAATCGAAATGTTATGATGTATTCATCTAAAAAATGAACGTAAAGATATTTCCCAAAGGAGATTGACCAGCAAAATTATGGCTTTGATTCATTTTTATTGCTAAGAAACTGTTTATTTGAAAGGATGTTGAGCTTACATAGTTAATAATGCGAATCAAGGGTT
>DDTL01000204.1:0-36636 GCA_002344345.1 Saprospiraceae bacterium UBA2365 | reverse complement strand
ATTGAGGCCAAATAAAGGATTTTCGGAGCTTTTTTTTCAACCCTTGATTCGCATTAATAAATTATAATGCGGTTTAATAAAAAAACCGGACACTACTTTCGCAAGTATATGCCCGGCTTCTACGATAGAAAAAGTTTAAAATTTGAGTCTGCTCCGAAAAGTCTTTGCCCCCTAAATCCTACTGACGTTTTCAGTCAGTACATACCTAAAAGGGGACTTTTAATTTGTTGATTTTCAATCGTTTCCCTTTAGTCTTGTGCTGACCTTCAGCGTCAGTAGGTCGGGGCAAAAAACGAATGAAAATCAACAAATTGGACTTTTCGGAGTAGACTCAAATTTAATTACTTTTTAACTTTTGAAGGGTTTTTTTCTACATACTCGTTGTATCCACCATCGTAGACTTTTACTTTGGTATAGCCCAGAATATCGACCAAAGCCAGATAATGCAATCCGGTCCGTACACCGGTGCTGCAATACAGAATCACTTCTTTATCCTTGCTTACACCTTCACTGCTGTATACTTTCTGAAGATCTGCTTTGCTTTTAATGGTTCCATCAGCATTCAACAATTGTTTGTATTCAATATTGATCGCTCCGGGTAAATGGCCTTTGCTGTCTTTAATGCCTTTAAACTCATCAGCAGCCCTTGTATCGATCAGAACCACATTGGATTTTCCGGCAGCAGCATCAGCCTGAGCCATGGTTGCCATAAAACCGTTATTGACAGCAGGCGTGAAGGTTGTTTTTTTAACGTTTGTAACGTTTTTTGTAATTGGCTTACGTGCTTTTTTCCAGGCATCCATATTACCATTCAAAATCACAACATCCTTTGCACCCAAATACTTGAGTAAAGAATAAACCCTTCCTGCATACCTTCCGTCAAATTCGTCATAAACAACGATTTTGTTTTTTTCGGAAACGCCTTTGCTACCCAAAATCTTGGCCATTTCAGCCGGAGACACGATAAGACCTTTAATTTTATCAGTTTTATCAAAAGCCGTATAAGCAACATGTACTGATCCGGTGATATGAGATTTGCTGTATTCAGCTTCTGTTCCTGCACTCACGATAACTACATTGGCATCCTTCTGAATTTTTGCCAGTTCAGCAACTGTGATCAAATCTTGTGCGTTGACGGCAAACATGCTTATAAAAGCCACAACTGCCATTAAGAATAACTTTTTCATTGTCCTAATTTTAATAAATTTAATTTTTTTAAAAATTGTTATGAATCCTATAACTAAATAGTGTTTTTTTTCAAATATTAGAAAATAGCCTGGAATTGGATGGTAAATTCATCATTTGGTTTTTCCAGTCTTTTTTCTGCCCTGTAGAAATAATTTGCCTGGATCCTGGTATTGTCGTTCAACCAGTAGTTGAGGCCTCCGATCATCGTGTAATCTACTCCTTTAGAAGAAGTCGGATCATAATTGTATGATTCAAATCTGAACAAAGGCTGCAAATTATCCAATATTTTATACATAGCTGTAACATAGTACCCGTTTCTGTTAAGGTCTCCCTCTACGATCACAGGGTCACCACCACAGCCACCACCGCCGGCTACATAAGAACCTTTGTCAGCTCCTGCAACATATTCGCCAATGACTTCAAAGTCTCTGTTGAAAACTACAAATTTTGTCTGCAGGTCAACAGCCCATCTGAAACGGCTGTCTTCTTTATCTGAATCTTCAACGATGGATTTGTGAGTACCATATTGGACTCCACCGCCTACTTTAAGAAAGCCAAGCGGACTTACCTGTACACGGCTGTGAAAAGTTTTCCCATGATTGTTGTCATATCCGGTGTCTTCTGTATCAAAAATATTCCGCAAACCAACACCATTGGTCAAAGCAAAGGCATAGCTCAGTTTATCTGCAAACAGGCTACCTGAAACCATCAGGCCCAGATCCCTGTCAGGAGCTACCAATGTATTGACGATCGTAGCTCTGTAAATCGTATGCAATGCGTTGCAAGGACGGCTCATTTCCAGAGTGAATGGAGATTTGAACTGACCAACAGAAATTTTTGCAAAAGGAAACCGGGTATAACTTACGAAAGCATCCAGTAAAAAAGGTCCTTTTTTAAACTGACTGGCTTCTACTATGGCATAATATTGAACATCATAAGGTATATTGCCTGTGATACCAATTCTGGCGCGGTTGAAAGTAAATGAACTGGACATTCCTCCATCTTCCAGTTGTTTCACTTCGAATTGAGGCTGAATAAAGCCGATGATCTTGGCTCCATCATCATCTGCGCTCGGTGCGGGTGCACAACCCTGTGCATCCAGTCTGTTGATACCGGCAACCAGCAAAATGCAAATTGCCAATAAGATTTGATTAATTTTCATTTGTATGTTTTTTATATTTTTTAATGAACACATGAAATGCTTCCCGGATAACAATATTTGATTTCAAAAATTCCTTCAAGCTTTACATGTTAACACTTTCAATCAGGTTGCTGGTCAAATAACTTCATACAGTATTTTATGCCGAAAAAGCAGGTCCAAATTTGAATATGCATTGATTTTTCCCTGACTTTCGATTTGCGAGGCTTATCCAGACACTTAGTCTGACGAAATAATTCAAATAATTCTTCAAAAAGGATTAAAAACGGAGTTGAAAAGCTCAACTCCGTTATGTCTATGAAAGCAAATTCGGATTATTCCACCGGATAGTTTTGCTGACCTTCAGGCCATTTATTGGAAGTCATGTTTTTGTTGGCCAATCCATTAACACCCCACTGAAGTCCATAAGCATCATAACCTAAAACTCTGAGGTAGAAAGTGACAGCAGCTGCTGTTTGTCCTGTAAAACAATAAGTAACGATCTTTTTATCAGGATTCAGATACTTGAGATCATTGGTAGTAATAGATAAAGGCAATATTCTGTAAGCGCCTTTCAGGTGAGAATTGCCGTTAGCTGTTACGTTATCAACTGTCCAATAATTGTTGATAAAATAATCTTCCGGAGTAGTCAAAGCTACATCAGGTTTTACGAATCTCAAACCTTCATCCAAAACTGCCTGTACTCTTTCTTTCAATACTGTCGCTGCATCTTCCTCATTGGATAACAACTCAGGTGTTTTATCAAAATTGGTGTTTGCAGCGAATGAAGTAGCGCTGTATTCAACCCAATTTGCATGTCTGTTTGGTTCAACAGCCCTGTTGGAAATATTGGGAGTCCATTTGTCAAGACTTGAATTCCATGCACTCATACCCCATTTTAAGAAATGAGAATTTGGATATCCGCTGAGTTTCAGTGCAGCTAAACCAAAAGCAGCATTCTGACCGGTATAGCAAACCAACATGATTTTTTTGTCACCGGCTTTGGCGGCTTCAGTCAACAGATTACTCATGGTTGAATTCACTGCGCCTGAGATATGA
The DNA here is from genome assembly GCA_002344345.1 of Saprospiraceae bacterium UBA2365. GTDB lineage: Bacteria > Bacteroidota > Bacteroidia > Chitinophagales > Saprospiraceae > UBA2365. The sequence goes on along the minus strand of DDTL01000204.1, from coordinate 33,251 downwards.
CCAGCACCATAATCGGTAGCTGAACGCAAATCGATGATATAATAAGTTGCCAAATTCTCATAAAGGGTTTTAGCAGGTACGGCCCAACCACTTGGGTGCATACTGCTTACATCCAGGTTATTTGTTTTGAGATGATCCAAAACCAGTTCATACCTGTCAACACTTTCTTCTTTTATACAGCTTGTAAATACAAAGCCTGAGATTAAAAAGAATGCTAAAGAATAAATTAAAAACTTTTTCATTTCATAAAAATTTTAGTAAATAAATATTTGATTTTCAAATTTTTCTATAATTAACAGCCTCCGCTTTTTGCTGGTGCTGCTTCATGTCCGCCAAGTTTATCGAGGTCTTTCTCATATTCATCCGGATAGGTTCTTTCCCATGTTTTCCAACCGCCGATGATGGTGTACACTTTTTTATAACCTAATTGTTTGAGTGCATCAGCCGCTAAAACACTGCGTTCACCCTTTTTGCAATACAAAACGATGATCTCATCTTTCGACGGCTTATATAATCCCGTTTCTTCCCAAAATTCATCTTTATCAATATTGAATTCCAGTCTTCCCCTGGAGAGATGTACGGAACCGGGAATGTATCCTGCATAGTGTTCAGCGTCTTCCCTGACATCGATCAAAGTAAAAACAGTTCCTTCTTCGCTGTTCATCAGGTCATGGAGAAAACTAACTTCAACGAGTTCAACATTTTTTTTGGTTGCTTCAACCATTTCCTCAACTGTGGCATACTCTTTATTTGAATTGCATGCTCCAATGAGGAGAATTATACTAAATAATGCCAATAATTTTTTCATTTTTAAGCCTCATTTGATTCGTTAACAATATTATTTTCTTGATTTTCTTTATTTTCAACTTTAGGTTCATGATCTTCCTCTTTTTCATAACCTGAGATCATGGCACGAAGATTGGTCGCAATGGTATTTCCCGTGGTGATCATATACACATGCACGATGATGAATGCCACTACCATAAATGCGCCCAGAGTATGCGTGTAAACAGCTATCTCAAATCCTTTTGCATCGATCGGATTCTGTGGATAATGGTAATACATATAAGCTATTCCGGTAAAAATCTGAACCGGGAAAATGAATATCAGTAAGCCGAAATACACTAATTTTTGCAAAGGATTCAATTTGTTGAAAAGACTCTTTCTGATAGGATGCACTTCTCCTTTAAAAATCCCTGACATATAATAATTTATCTGCTCCTTCAAATTAGCTCTTGATGGAATGAAATTTACATACTGCCTGGTTACAAACATCCAGAAAATGGAGAGCAATGCCAGGCCCATGAAAGTCCATGCACTTGCAGAATGAATCCTCACGGAATTTTCATATCCCAACAATTTAAAACTTCCATGCACTTCAAATCCGGTGATCACCATCAAAGTAACCAGCAACATTTGAGTCCAATGCCAAAATCTTTCGAATTTGCTATATAGATATAATCCAGTCTTTCTCATTATTTATGTTTTTATAAATTTTGTCTTGTTAATACTACCGAATGATTCTGAATGTGGCGTGTGTTATCACTCCTATAAGTGATATAATGATGATGAAAAATCCAAAGTAATCTATCCACTTGCTATAATCCCTGCCAGGGAGATAGAAGTCTGTCAAACCCGCTAGTCTGCTACCTTCTCTGGTATGACATTGCGTACATTTCAGGGAGTTTTCCTTTTCTGAAACCATGTGGTTAATCGGCCATGTTGCTTCAGTTGCAATAAATTCATATTTACCGCTCCATTCTCTTTCGTTATATTCCATTCCCTGACGTATAGCTTCCTCCCAGTCCAGATCTTCCCAAAATGCTCCTTCACCCTGCTTGTGTGCAAATAGTTTCACAGAAAGGATCTCCTTGGAAACAGGATCAAAGGCTTGTTTTCCACGATGCACTTTAACCGGCCAAATCTGGCTTGTAGAGTCAGCATATTTCCCACCCAATTCATTGATTTTTACCGGAAGCTCACTGTATTTGTCCCCAGGCAAAAAGTGATTGGCAGTACCGTTAAACCATTTATACTCCGGAATAACATTATTATCAAAAACAAAATGTCCTTTGATACTCAGATAACTGTAATTATGGTCAGCATCATATTCTTTTATTTTGCCGCCATTCTCATCTTTCCTGCCAGCAACAGACCAATCCCAATACATGGATGTAGCATTTTTCTTAGCATAAACAGGGATATGACAGGTTTGGCAGGCTATCTTTCTGGTATGATAATCAAGGACTTTGTCATTGTGTGGGGTATTGGTGTGGCAATCAGAACAATAAATCCTGTTGGTATTTTCTGCAGAAACGGAATATGACCGGCCCATTATATTATGGTCTTTAGTGGTATGACAATCGATACAAGTCATATTTGTTCCTTCAGCAGCCATGTGAACATCTACTTTTTTTGTAGTATTCACCAATTCCTGTTCAAGATCACCATGTTTAACATTATTTCCTCCGCCACCATGGAAGTGACAAACACCACAGTTTTCCCTGCCTGATGCGCCTACATTCTGTGAAATATAATTATAATCAGGTACTTTAAATTCTTCATCGGCAGTTTCGGTTGTTGCAGGCCATCCAGCCATACTTTTTTGCTTAAAATAAGTGCCTGTTTTATCATGACAAACCAGACAGTCAACATTGGTCGGATCGTTGAAATCGAAATTCTTGTCTTCCCAACCATATCCAATATGACATCTCATGCAAGAGCCATTGTTACCCACCGCACCTGTACAAAAATTGTTGTGAATGTTTTTTTTGCCAATTTTTGTAACCTTACCGGTACCCAACAACTTATGCTCTCTTTCCCAGGTCCAGTGCGGTGTTTTCATGATCTGTTCATCACGCTGGTTGTGGCAGGAAATACAGGCAGCCGTAACTTGTTTGGGATTGGTAAAGTTTTGCTGTAAAACTTTAAATTCTGAGTGATCAGATTTTTTGGTTCTGTCAGCTTTCAGCTCAATTTCTGCTTTATGTGGTTCGTCCCGTTGAATACCAAAATATATAGTCAGAAAAACGACCAGCATTGGCAATAATAAAGCGATAAAAAGGGAAATAAATTTTTCGAAGAAATTTTTCATATTATACTCAGTTAAAACTCTCCACAAAGGTAGGCAGTATGAAAAGTAAAATAACTACAATAGTAGACCGTGTTTATCAACAATCTAATGTATATTTGTCACCGATTGACTTGACACAGATCAAACAATAATTTGATTTGGCTGTTAAAATTCAGGATAAAATCATTTAAAGATCATTTTTATGTTTAGCCAGGGACAATTTACAGGTAGTAGTTGCAGTATTGGAGATAAAAATCCCGACTTTTTTGAAATGCTCTCTAAAGAAGAAAAGGAATTGCTGGATCAGCATACCGTCACTGCTCGTTATCAAAAAGGAGAAATGGTTTGCAAGCAAAGAACATTTGCTTCCCATATCATGATATTGGAACAAGGCTTGGTTAAAAGTTTTATCGAGGCTGATTGCGGAAATCTCATACTCCAGATATTTGCCCCCGGTGCAACGATAGGTTTAGCCAGCCTGATCGAAGGAAATACTTATTTCCAATACTCTGTTCAAACATATGTTGAAAGCGAACTCAAACTGATAGAGATCACAGCATTCAAAAACATACTTAAAACCAACCCGCTATTTGCACGCAAAGTGATCAGTTTACTTGCTGAACAACATGTGATCACCAGTGGAAGGTTTTTCTGTTTCACCAAAAAACAGACTTTTGGCCGGTTGGCAGACGTAATTCTTTGTCTTTCCGAAAGAATATACAAATCTTCGAGTTTTCCACTGCATCTCAATCGAAAGGATATCGCTGAACTCTCCTGTATGTCTGTTGAGAGCATTGCACGTATCATCACAAAGTTCAAGGAAGAAGGGCTGATCGAGGAACATGACGACCAATTGATCATTATGGATTCCGAGAAACTTCGTATGATCAGCGAACATGGATAAAGTAAGATTTTAGTAATTATTTAGGCGCTTAGGAGCCAAAACTAACCAACAAGTTGTCTGTTTTTGAGATCATGTGATTTTTGGTTTTGATGAGTGTATGTCGGTATTTTGACTTCCCCGTTGAACGATTTATAATTTGTGGATCTTTTCTTACAGAAAAATTATTAAAAAGTTTGAATTTTGTGATCAAGATTCCTCCCTCCGCTCGGACCTGTCCCGAACGAAGTGAGGAATCTCGAACAAAAAATNNTTCTATCCTTTTAAACTTTGTCGGACACCAATCATTTTTTATATTAATTATACCTGAATTGAATCGACCCTTCAAATAGCCAAATTGCTATAATAAGTGCTTATAGAATATTAAATTTTAATTTAACCAAAATTTAATCTTGCTATTAAAAGCAAAATGAATTAATATAATTCTGTCAACCCTTAAAATCACCCTGTACCAAATAATATTATGTTGCATAAACTAATATTATAAAATATTATTTTGCAGACAGCAAATTCCCGAAAAAACGTATCTACCAGTTAACAGGTGAATTTTAAATTAACTTGGAACAAGTTTTGATTACTCGTTAATTAATAGTTAATTTTGTTCATTCCAAGGTTTGANNCCTCCTTGGTGAGAATTTCTTAAGATTGATCCAATCTGCATATCGGATGTATTCTTTTGTAAATTAAACTTTATAAAATGAGGAATTTTCTACTCTTTGTTTTCTTGTCATTTATCTCATTTAACACTTTTGGTCAATTCAGTGATGCTTGTCCCGGTGGTCCGGAGCCGTTGAATTTTCCAACAGTAGGTCATACTGAAAATGAGGTTTGTAACCTTTTGGCTGCATTCAATGATGAGGGTAATTACACCGCTACATCGTTGGTTGCCCCGATCAACACAGGTTTTTATTCTTTTCAGGTAACTCAGACTGATTATTATCGGATATCTTTTATTGCTTCCGGTGCTCCGGCTGCTACCGGTACACTCAGCGTCGGTTTTGGTACCGTCGCTTGTCCACCGGCTGAGACCGATGCAGGCAATATTGTTACCGGCTTTGATATATCATCATCATGTGTTGAATTGACAGCAGGTGTACCATATTACCTGGCATTTGCTTTGCAGGATGCCAATGCCGGTCAATTCACAGTATCGATCACAAGAGGTGGAATTGATGAATGTGTTTCTGCTGCACCCGCTGTGGAAGACCCGGTCGGGCTACCAAACCAGAACATATTAAGCAATTTGTGTTCAACCGGGGCTAATGCCAACGGACAGGGAACTATCTGGAGTACCTATACAGTTGGTCCGGAAACGCCCAATGAGCATATCTCTGTAAATATATCTACCACGGCAATTACATTTCCAACCGGAGCTCCATCTGTGATTTCTGTTTGGCTGAATGGTTGCCCTGGTACAGGTCAGGATATAACCGGTAATGTTACTTGTTTAAGTCCGGGTGATATCCTATATATTGAATCTGGAAACACGACTCCCCAAACGGGCACTTACAACCTTAACATAGACCAGTTTTACGCTGGTGAACCCAACGATGACTGCGCAGACCTGACAGGAGCCATTCAGACACTCACCTGTTCTACAGATATTACAGGTGCAGGAAATGTTGATGCCTGTCCTGATCCTTTACATAATCTTCCACCTTTCTGCGGAGCGAACGATGCCGATGCGGTGGGTGTTTGGTACAGATTCAATGTACATGCATCTGTTCCACAGTTCAGCTTTACGGGTTCAAATTTCAGGGTATGGACGGGTGCCAATTGCGGAGCTTTGGCTCCTCTTGGTTGTGATGGAAGTGCAGCAGTCCAGAACATTTTAGGAAATCCTACGGTCACTTATTGGGTGCTGGTTTTCGGAAACGGAAACTTTACGGCATCCTCAGACGTGGATGTGCCTGTTAATGACCTTTGTGCTGATGCGGTGACACTGACCAACGGCATCAATGGATATAATGCCTGTGCCACTGGTAACTGGACATTTTGTACTTTGGATGCTGCAGATCATACTGTGCATTATGAATATGAAAATACTACCGGCACTTACCAGGATCTGAGTATCACCATCACAGGTCAGGCTGGTGTGGATTATCCGGCAGTTACCCAGGTAAGTGTCGCGGTGATCGAGGATTGCGGCGGTACTCAATTCCAGGGATTTACACCGATCTGTAATAATTTGGGCACAGCATTTGCCGTAGATTGTATTCCTCCGGGAGAGTCTTTTATTTTGGTGGTCGGAAGTCAGGATGGCCAGGAGGGTGGTTTTACCATCAACTTCACTGCAACACCGAATCCTGTTGCCAATGATATGTGCGACGGAGCCATCGATTTTGGCACCATTCCAACGGATTGTATCGAAGAAAACAATCCGGGAAATAACACAGGCGCCTGCCAGGATGATTACAACAATGGTGGTTGCGATTTCAATCAAAACGGTTTCCATGGCGTCTGGTATCAGTTCACAACTGACAACCGGGCTGATCTGGCAGATATTGAAACCAACCTGACCAATGCAATTTTCTCCTTATACACGGGCAACTGCAATGCATTGACCTATGTGGCAGGCTCTTGTTCAGGTACGGGTTCCATCACAGATGTAAATATCAACCCAAACACTACTTATTATCTATTAATAAGCAGTGCAAACGAAAGCGCCAACTTCAATATAGGTATCACCATCAAAAACATACCGGACAATGATCTTTGTAATGATGCAGAATTACTTACCAATGGTATTGAAGGAACCACTTCATGTGCCACGCCACAGTTAAGTTTTTGTGGATTGAACGGCACGACCTCACATGATGTATTTTATACCTATACCAATAATACAGGTTCCAATATCGACCTTGAAGTTACGGTTGCGCCAAGCACCGCTACCAGTGGCACCGCTACTACCAATGTCAGTGTAGCCATTTTATCTTCATGTCCCAATACTCAATTCCCCAACGCAGCTCCTGAGTGTAATACTTTGGGTACAGAGTTTTTAGTTGCCTGTATTGAAGACGGTGAAACTGTCATATTTGCCATCGGTTCACCTGATGGTGCACAGGGTGATTTCAGTTTTGACTTTAATGTAGTCAGTGATTCACCGGCCAATGACGAATGTATTGATGCGACAGTTTTAACCTATGATGCATGCGAATGGGAAACCATCAATGGCACCAATGAAGAAGCATGTCCTGAAGATTTTACTGCCGGCACCTGTGATTTTGATCAACAGGCGGTGGTTTGGTATTCATTTGTTGCGACAGCGGATGCAACTTCAGTTGAATTCAGGAATCTGGCCGGAGCCGGCACTCCGTTCCTCGGTTTATTCAATAATACTGCTAATTGTAATGCACCCACAGCGGTTGCTGGTGCAGCCTGTGTAACTGCAGATGCCGGACCATTCAATATCACAGGAGGTAACACTTATCTGATCGCTTTCGGAGGTGATGCTGAAGCTGCATTTAGTTTTGAAATGAGGGTAAATGAGGATAAGGCTAATGATGATCCTTGTGCTCCGGGATTTGCCCCGACAGTTGTCACAGCCGGCAATACCATTGATGATAATACCTGTGCGACACCTGACTTTACTGTGTGCGGAGTGACGCCCACAGAAGGTAAAACACTTTTCTACCGTTATACCATGACCCAAAATGCTGATCTCCAGATCAACGTAGCGGGTTCAGGTCTTAATCCTGCAGGTGGCCCAATTTTTATCGGTGCTTATGAAGGTTCTGTAGCTTGTAATGATGAAAGCAATTATATCAATGAAGACTGTACAGGTGAATTGATCATCCCTTGTCTGAGCACAGGAGATGTCATCATTATCATGGTTGCAACGGGTGAAAACGCAGGAGAGTTTGGACAATTTACACTAACCATTACTCAGAACACACCTGCAAGACCTGCCAATGATGAATGCTTCAACGCAACTGATATACAATATGAAAATGATGATCTGTGCCAATGGGTGGATGCGACTGCCGGTGAAAGCAATGTGAATGCCTGTACAGAAGCAAGTGACTTTGGCACAGGTTGTGATTATGATCTGGAAGAAGTCGTATGGTTTACTTTTACAGCTCCAGGCAACACAGATTTTGGCTCTGATCTGAGTATTCAGTTCCTGAATTACTCAGGTACCGGACAGTTATTTACCACTGTTTTCAACAACAGTGCCAACTGTAACAACCTTACACCGATTTCAGCATGTCTGTTGGATCTTGGTCCTCATGGAGCCATAGCAACAGTTGATCCAAACACTACTTATTTAATAGGTGTAGGTTCAACCGGAGATGCCGGCGGAACTTTTAACATCCAGATCAATATCACTTCTGGTCCACCAAACGATGATGCGTGCGATGATTTATCAGCTTATGATCTGACCGGTGGCGGAACGCTGAACAATCAGTACAACCTTTGTTCAAGTCCAGGAGGCAACTTCCCCGAATGTCCCGCGGATGATCAGACAAACGCGGTATTCTATACATTTACGATTTCAGCACCAAACTACGGGATCAGACTGGTGGTAGCGCCTAACAATTCCAATGGAACACCGGTAGATTTTCCAATGGTTGGCGGCGTCTCAGCGCCTGACGGAACATTCTGTCCTCCGGGAGCTTACACTCCGCCGGCGATATGTTCAGACGATGGAATTTTTGAATTTTCCTGCCTTGAAGAAGGAGATTATCAATTCAAGTTTTCTACATCAGAACCAAATTCAGGAGATTTTAATATCACTGCGACCATGTTGCAGCAAGATCTTTCCTGCAGTCAGACTGCTTCAGCGGATGCTTGTGATGAAGCTGGTTCAAATGTGATTACTGGTTATAATTTGTGTGAACCATTTGGTGTAACAGGATGTAATACGTTTGCCTGTCCTGAAGATTTTGATTATGGCGGATGCGATTTCAGTTCAGTTCCAGTGATCTGGTATAGTTTTACTACACCGGATGGCGAAGGAATAACACTTGATATTACAGGATTCCGTGTTGAGGGTACAGATGGTTTTATGTCAATTTTCTCGACAGAATGTCCGGTTCCCGGCAATGCATTATCAGATTGTATACAAAGCAACGGACCGGATGAGACAGGCATAGCTTTGGAAGGAAATACAACGTATCATTTAGCCATCGGAAATAACAATGGTACTGGAGGCTGGTATGAATTTTTATTTACCATCAATGCGCCACCGATCAACGATTCTCCATGTCCTACCTGGCCTAATCCTCCATATGATTTATCAGGATCAGGCAGTCATTCTGGAACTACCTGTTGTGCTGTGGGTTTCAATGATGATTCCAACCAGGATCACAGAAATGTACCGGACTGTTCAGGCATTACACAAGACAATGCAGTTTGGTACACTTACGAGATACCTGACGGATCTGAAGGGATTGAGATCACGGTAGATGGTGGGACCATCGGTGGAAATCCGGTAGTTGAAGTATATTTCGGCCCGGCAGATATGGGCTGTAATGCAGGTCTGGCTGATTTCCTCCAGGCTTATGATTGCGGAGGATTACCTGTTACCTTCCGATTAGGACCATGTACTGAAGATGGAGAGCTTGTATGGATAAAGGTAGGGTCCAGTGATGCAGATTGCGGTACATTTTCCATCAGCATCAACCCGGCATTCCCTGATTGTGAAATGCCTGGCAGAACCTGTGAAGATGCAACACATGCATTTGATTTGGTTACTGACCCAAATTATGAAAATATATATGAACAATGTGCTGATTATTGCCTTGACCTGGCATGTCCTGACCCAACAGCGCCTCCCGGATGCGATTTCAGTCAGGCTCCAACTGTTTGGATACAGATAGGTACAGACGATGTTCCTCCGACAGCTTTAATTACATCAATTGTATCTCATGGACTTTGGGAACCATTATGGTCCGTATATTACAGTGCAACAGACGATTGTAGTGATTTGACACCTTTGAACAACTTTGATAATACTACAAGTTGTTTTGATGGAAATACGACTACTGCCATTCAAAGTGATATTCAGACGTATTGGATCGCTGTTACAGCAAATCCTGATGGCCCACCGATAGATGATCCGGGTTTCACATTATGTGCATATACACGTATTACAGTATTGACCTGTATCGGACCTGACGGGGGTTGTGAAGAAAATGACCCTTCATTACAGTGGGAAGCAACCTGGAGGGAAAATGGTGGTGACCTGAATGGTCCATTCTGTCCCGGAGAAGAAGTAACTTTCCATTTGTCATTTTTCTATGATGCAGGAGATTCTCAGGTCGACTGGTTCCATGGTATCATACCAGATTTTGGACTAGGTTGGGATCTGCTCAATTTTGATTGGGAAGCATCCATGCCTGTTGGTAATGGTACAGCCCCTACTTTCCATGAAGAAGGATCAGCATGCGAAGCCGTGGTGCACAGAACTTTCCCACACTTGTGTACTTATCGGGATGAATTTGGTATCCTACGGATGAGACATATTGAATGCGATGACGACTTTACGGACTGTATTGAAACAGGATTATTAGCTAATCAGGGTGTATTACCTAACGGTTATTTCTGGCTGAGTAATGGTGGTTCACCCACTTGCGTCAATGGTTCCTGCAGACCCAGGGATAGATGGGGAATCGGTTCCAAAACAGCCCAGGTTGAATGGGACTATACCATTCGCGTCAGAGAATTTGATAGTGAACAACATTGTGAAGAAAACAAAGACCTTCAAATGTCCTTCCTGGCATTCTCAGATGATGGCGCAGGTTGTTGGGAGGACTCAGCACCGTGTCGGTTGGATAAGAAACAGTACAGTCCTCCTTATGAGGTTTCCTGTGCAGTACCACCGGGAGTTTTGGCAGATGAACCAGAGATATGCGATGAGGGTCAATTGAATATAGTGGTACAGACTGATGACGGATCTCCATTGGACATTGAAATCTGGTTTGAACCCAATCCGAATGTGGTTGGCATGAATAACCATTATTTTACAGGAGGTTTTGGCACGATTGATGACGCATTGGACATTGTTACTGATTATTGTGCTCCTGAAGAAGTATGGTATTATGCCAGGGTAATTGATCCTGAAGTGATTTGTGAAGGAAAAGTAGATACGATCATCGTTACAGTATATCCAAGACCAGAAATTGAACAGAATTATATTCCCGGTGAATGTTATCCTAGTTTTGAATTATACAATCTTGAAGATTATATTACATGTGAAGGTTACCCTGGAAATCTGACGATCAGTTGGGTCGGTTCAAACGGAACTTCAGGCAATACTCCATTTATTCAAATTGATGGAAGTTTTGACCCCGGAATTTATACGTACACGGTAACATTGACTGATGAATTGGGTTGCACAAACACGTCCCAAGTCAGTTTCGAAGTATATCCACCGGTTCACTTTGATATAGAGGATCTTACTTTATGTTATGATGACGGAGTAGCAATGGTTTGTCCTGATTTCGATGAGCCCGGCACTCCTCAATATACCTATTTGTGGTCTTTCGAATGTCTGCCGGCAACATCTTCCGATGCCTGCTTCCAGATCGATCCGATACAGATCCTCTCTGATTGCGGAGAAGACAATCCTCTGCAGTGGGACCTTGATCTTTACGTTTTTGACAGCCATTATTGTGAACATGATACGTCCATCACTGTGACGATCAACCCACGTCCCGGTTTTGTCCTGGATCCTCCGAATCCGGCATTCTGTGAAGGAGCAGATGAAGTAGAAGTTTGTTTGTTGTTGGATGATGGAGTGACAATTGAATATGCAGAATACTTATTAGCTATAGGAGGTCCTGTAACTGTTTATGATCCAAATTATTGTCTGACTTTATCAGATGAAGGATTGTATTCAGTGGCAGTTTATGATGCAAATGGTTGCACCTATAGTGTTGAATTCTATTGTGGAGAAAATATCATTGAAGAATTCGATATTTTAGGGGATCCAAATATTTGTTATGGTGGTTCCACGACTTTGACAGTTGGAGGAACTTATGACGCTTACAGTTGGAGTACAGGTGAGACCTCGCAAAGCATTACGGTTGATCCGACAGTCAATACTACCTATTCTGTGAATGTAATAGATGGAAACGGTTGTTTCACAAACAATTCTATTACAGTTGAAGTACTCAGTACATCTCTTCCTGCTTTGCCGGATACAGTAACCTTCTGTATCGGATTCTCTGCTGAGATCAGTGCGGGCGCCGGATACGACGTATACAACTGGCATTTTGGAAGTCCTGCCGGACCTATGGTAGGAACTACGGACACTATAGAAGTTACGGCGGAAGGTTGGTATTTCATCGAAGTATTTAAAGATGGATGTCCGGCGCTGGATTCTGTTTATGCTCAAGCAGACGATGAATTGTCCCCATTTGTTTTTGGAGACTTTGAATTGTGCTGGGATCAACAAACGACCCTGATCAGTGCAACAGGTGGCGCTTTCATTGATTATATCTGGACTCAGACGGACGTCTTACCACAACAAGTTTGGCAAGGACCGACATTGAGTAGCATGAACCTTGGAGAAGGCTCATACGAATTGTGGGTATCTGATGGTAACTGTGCGGGTGATATCACGTTTGATGTAACCCGGGCTGCTCCGGTAGTAGTAGATATTACTCCTGCAGTTGATACAGTTTTTGTATGTTTTAATGGCGTTACAAATTTGTCTGCTACTCCTGGTTTTGCAATATATGCCTGGAATACAGGACAGTTTGGGCAGAATTTAACAAATGTGGGTGACGGTGTTTACACGGTAACTGTTACGGATGCAGATGGATGCAAGGGTACTACTAGAATTGTTGTATTTGAGTATCCTCCGGTATCTCCCAATCTGGGACCAACCAGGAACATCTGTGAAGGTGATCTGGTCACTTTAACTCCCGGACCCAACTTTACAACATACACCTGGTATCAGGACGGTATCTTGGTTCCGGCATGGAACAATCAGGCTTCCATTACAGTCGGTGATGGAGGAATTTATAATGTACAAGTAACAAATGCGATCGGATGTACTGCAAGTTCTACTGTTACAGTCATCAAAACAGATCAACTGACGCCTTTTATCACAGGTAATCAGGCGATTTGTCAGGGAACTGTGTTAACACTTTCAGCAGATCAGGATTATTTCAAATATACCTGGAAAAATGCTGCCGGAGTAACTATTGGAACAGGGAAGACAGTCAATGTAACCATTGCCGGTGTTTATACACTTGAAGTTGAAACATCAACCGGTTGCGCCGGTTCTGCTCAGGTTACAGTGGTGGTAAATATTACGCCGACTGCAGATGTTGATTCAGATGTTAAAACAGTATGCGGTGCAGGAACTACCAACAATGGTAATACGATACTTGACTTTACCCAATATATCAATTCAACTGATCCGGGAGTTTGGTCTGCGAACAATCCATCTTCCGGGGTGGTATTTAATGCCAACTGGTCTGTTGTAAATTTCTCAAATGTGGCTCCAGGTACATATACATTTACTTATACGACCACCAATGCAATAGCGCCTTGTCAGAACACGTCAGATGTTCTGACTGTAAATGTGATATTGTGTAATTGTGATCCATGGTCGATCAATCCGATAGACGATGTTTGTAATGAAGGCAGTCAATTCATTATTGCTAACCTGAATGATTACCTTGAAACTCAAGCCTCTGTGCCAATGATTGGCACATGGAGTATTACATCTGGACCCGCGTTAACACAAGTTACCGGCAGTACATTTAATACTGTAAATGCATTACCGGGTGTATATACGCTGACTTTCACACTGACCAACCAGGGTAACTACTGTGATCCGTCGGCGAACGTAACCATAGAAGTGATGCGTGCTCCACAAATAGGCACAGTAGCTGATCAACCGAATGTTTGTTTTGGTACCGGGGCTGACTATAACCTGGAAACATTGATCTCGGGTGAGGATATGGGTGGCTCATGGACTGAAATTTCTGCTGTACCAAGTACAGGCAATGCTTTTAATGCAGCTACCGGAACTTTTAATTCAGAAGGACAAATTGTTGGAATCTATCGTTTTATGTATACTTTGGTTGCAGACGATCCATGTATCGACAAGAGCATCACTGTTGAGATAACGGTCAATCCTATTCCTAACGCTGATGCAGGTCCTGACGGATTTGCCTGCGCAGGTGGAACAGTAAATATTGGAGGAACTGCTACTTCAACAGGTACTAACTTCTCTTATGAATGGAGAGATCAAACCAATGCAGTAATTTCCACACTAAGAACCCTTCAGGTAACTACCAGTGGAAATTATAAACTTACTGTTACAAATAACACCACAGGTTGTATTCATAAAGATTCTACATTGGTTGTGATCTATCCTTCCTATTCTGGAGTAGTGACAGGAAAAGACTTGCTCCTCGATGGAGAAACCGATGTATTGAGACTCACGCTGATAGGTTTGACACCAGCTGATGTTGGAAATTACATCTGGTACAAAGATGGTGTCTTAATTCCGGGAGCAAATGGAGATACCCTGTTTGTGAATGAGGCGGGAGAGTATTGTGTGGACATAGTTCCTGCAGGAAATGATGCATCAGCATGCGTGGTCAATGTTTGTAAACTCATTCAGACTGAACTTACCAAAGAAGTGTTTATTCCAAACATTTTCTCTCCGAACAATGATGGTAAAAATGAAATATTTACGGTTGAAGGAGGCAAGAATGTTGATCAAATTACCAATGTATCGATTTATGACAGGTGGGGAGAACTGGTATTCTTATCCGGTTCATTCACATTGGATCGTAAATATGAAGCTGGTTGGAACGGTATTTTCAAAGGACAACAGGCAGTCCAGGGAGTTTATGTTTATGTAGTCGATGTACTGTATAAAGACGGAACCCGTGAAACTGTGAGTGGTGATATCACCCTGATCAGATAATAATCGATCAGAAACGATCACATAATATAGCACAGCAGGTTAACATCTGCTGTGCTTTTTTTTCTCCTTTTATGTGTGTAATAATTGGTCGAAAGTGTTGTAAAAAATGCGTATAAACCTTGTAATTATTCAACATAATAAAGTTTGTTGTTTTCAATTTTAAGTTCTCCATTATATTCAAGGTTTTTTAGCAAATCCAGATATTGATCGGTTTCAAAAAAAGGCAACTCAAATAATAATTTATCCGGTTCAAGGGGTTTATCCTTTAAAATATCCGAGATTCGCTGAACCATGATTTTTTCTTCCCCGGAATTCAATCCCTGAAAGTATTTTTTCCTGCAATAATCACATTGACGACAATTTTTATGGACTTTTTCTCCAAAATACCTCAGAATATAACTTTGCCTGCAGATTTCCAATGAAGCATAATCCTTCATAAATAACATCTTACTGATCTTGTTTTTCCTGAATTTACGATAAGTTTTCACAGCCTGTTTCCACTGTTCAGGCACCAACACCATTTCATAAACCGGGTCATTCGCCTTATATGCTATATAACCATATCCCGACGCTGATTGGAGGATATGGGTTACTGAATCGACATCCATTCCTGTAAATTCAGCCAGTTCCCGTTCATGGATGCGTACAAAATAATTCCAAAGGTTTTCATAAATGCGCAACATAGATTTGAGCACCAGCTGCATTTCAAAGTTTGAGGAATCAGAAGCATTCAGCCATTCATCATTTTTTATCCAAACTTCACTACCCTCTTCGAATTCCCTGCTATGTACAATCACACCAAGTTTTGACAAACTATTCAAACATTTTACTATAAATCTGGGTTTTTTTTGAAGAGTATTTGCCAGTTCATCGATGGAAACATTCAGCATATTAGAACTTAGTTTTCCTTTTTGAGTCAATTTTAACAAAACTTTCCATACGCTGTTAAGCATATCCATGGAAGGAACCTGCTGAAGTATCCGTTCTTCCAGGTCCGCCTGATCTTTTCCGTTATACAAGATGACCGCTTTGGCCATTTGACCATCACGACCAGCTCTTCCAGCCTCCTGAAAATATGATTCCAGGTCATCAGGCAGATCCCAGTGAATAACAAATCTTACATTCGATTTATCTACACCCATACCAAACGCATTGGTACTCACCATAATAGCATCATCTCTTTTCATCCAAAGGTCCTGTACCTGCGATCTGTCATCAGGCGACATTCCTGCATGATAATGCATAGCAGGTATATGATTGTCTCTGAGAAAACCAGCGAGGCTTTCGGTTCTGGCCCTACTCCTGACATAAATGATGCCAACGCCTTTCACATTACCAAGCATATGCAATAAGCTTCTCATTTTATGTTCGGTATAGATATTATACAGTTCGATATTTTTTCTTCGGAATGATTTTCGAAATATCACATACGAATTCATTCCTAAAAATAAAGCAATGTCCTTTAGCACTTTTTTATCTGCAGTTGCTGTAAAAGCATGGAGCACAACGTTAGGGAGTATTTGCCTCAATCTGAATATTTCGAGATAAGCTGGCCTGAAATCATGTCCCCATTGTGAAATACAATGCGCCTCATCAACGACCACCATTTCCGGCGGACAATGTCTGACAAATTCGATAAAATCATGGGATTTCAATCTTTCAGGAGAGACATAGAGTAATTTCACTTTTCCCTGAACACAAGAAACAAAAATTTCTTTGATTAAGTCCAAATGCATTTCATGACTGATGTAGGCTGCCCTCAGGTTTTGCACAACTCTGGATTCTACCTGGTCTTTCATCAAGGCTATCAATGGAGAGATAACAATGGAATATCCATCAAAACACAATGCAGGCAATTGGAAACATATGGATTTTCCACCACCGGTTGGCAATAACCCGATGGTTTCTTTCCTGTTGAGAATAGAGCGGACAATTTCAATTTGCTTGTCCCTGAAGGCATCATATCCCCAATGCGACTTTAATGTTTGGTAAATGATTTTGTCGGTGAACATGGCTATAAATTTTTGGTGAATGATAAAGAAATCCCGGTTCATCCATCCACCTTGCCAAAATTGCTGTTTTATAGGAAGCTAAACAGAATGAACTGGTTTAATTATTTGAACAAAGATAAAAAAAACCTGCATTTTATCGGTAAAAACATGCTTTTGTATAAAAAAATATTTATTTTTTGATTATAAGCGGTTTATATCGGATATTTGCAGCCTTATCAATCGTAAGAATTGATCATTTAATTATTTAAAAAACTAAATATGAAGAAAGTATTGTTTTTTTTCGTTTTGGTCCTGGCTTCAACCGGCTTATTTTCACAACAAAGTGATTTAAGAGCCTGGCAACACCTGGATTACAGAACAGACAGCATGTATGGAGTTGGCTCCAACAGAGCTTATGAAGAGATCCTTAAAAACAAAACAGGCAAACCTGTGGTGGTTGCTATTTTGGATTCCGGAGTTGACTTTGACCATGAAGATCTGAAAGATGTTATGTGGGTCAATCCGGGTGAAATCCCTGGCAACGGAATTGACGATGACAAAAATGGTTATGTTGACGATATTCACGGCTGGAATTTCCTGGGTGGAAAAGACGGCAGGAACGTTGCAGAAGATACTTATGAAGTTACCCGGGTTTACAAATCCCTTGCCTATAAATATGAAACTGCTGATTCTTCAAAATTAAATAAAAAACAACTGAAAGAATACGCTTTGTACAAAAAAGTGAAAGCTGAAGTTATGTCAAAAAAAGAAGCAGCCACTAAAAACTATGAAAGGATCAAAACCCAAAGGGATAACTTGCTGCAGGCATTGGATAAAATGGAAAAGCTTTTTGACGGTAAAGAGATCACTAAAGAAAACCTTGATTCCATTGCATTGGGAGACGACAGCCAATTATCTTTAGGCAAACAAATTCTTGAAGGTATGCTTGCATCCGAGGAGAAAATTGAGAGCTTTGATGCCGTAAAAGAAACCATCAAAACCGGTTACCAAAGAGGTTTTGAATACTATGGCAATCAATCCAAGTATTCCTATAATACAGATTTCGACCCAAGATCCATAGTAGGTGATGATTATAGCAATTCCTATGAAAAAGGATACGGTAATAATACTTATGACGGTCCGGATGCTTCACATGGAACACACGTTGCCGGTATCGTTGCTGCCAAAAGGGATAATGAAATCGGCATGAACGGTATTGCCAATAATGTAAAAATCATGACAGTAAGAGTAGTTCCTGACGGCGATGAAAGAGATAAAGATGTAGCGAACGGAATTATTTATGCAGCTGACAATGGTGCTTCCATCATAAATATGAGTTTTGGAAAACTGTACAGCAGTGATAAAGAAGCTGTGGATAAAGCAGTTAAATATGCTGAGAAAAAAGATGTATTGATCATACACGCAGCAGGTAATGATTCAAAGAATATTGATGAAGTAGATCATTTCCCTGTAAGGAAATTCGCAAAGAAAAAGATGTGTGGTAAAAAGACTGCCGGCAACTGGATGGAAGTTGGCGCACTCAGCTATAAACAAGGAAAAGAGCATCCAGCTGTGTTCAGCAATTATGGTCAAAAAGAAGTAGATGTATTCGCTCCCGGTGTTGCGATATATTCCACTACTCCGGACGACCAATATGCAAGTTTTCAGGGAACGAGTATGGCTGCACCTGTTGTAGCTGGTGTTGCAGCATTGGTAAGATCCTATTATCCTGAACTTTCTGCAAAAGAAGTCAAAAAAATACTTATGGAGTCTTCCATGAAAATAGACGCAAAGGTTGTTCTTCCCGGAAGCGCAGATAACATGGTTGATTTTTCAACATTGAGCAGTACAGGCGGCGTAGTAAATGCATACAATGCTTTAATGATGGCCGGCAAAAAATAAAAAAACAGGTTTTATATAAAAAAGCGGGAAATCCCCGCTTTTTTTTTGCTTCAAAAATTAGCTGAAAAGGATGCAAAATGCTCTACTGCTATTTCAGATTCAATATCAGTGATTGCTCAATAGATTTTTGATGCTCACAAAAAACAGGAAAGGACCCATAGGAAAACGCACCAAACAGTTTGTTTAACTTGTTTTTGCAAAATTTCCGCTATTTGATAGAAATTGTGTGGAAAACCAATGGATTTTTTGATCTAACTCAACTTATTAGTATTAATTTTGCCCACTATTATCTAAAAAAAATAATTTCATGGCTTTAAACTGCGGTATTGTTGGCCTCCCGAATGTGGGTAAATCTACTTTATTCAATGCGCTTACAGCAGCAAAGGCTTTGGCTGCAAATTATCCTTTTGCCACCAAAGAACCTAATGTGGGAATGATCACGGTTCCTGATGAAAGACTGGTCAAACTGACTGAATTGATCAAACCCCGATCAGTGGTTCCCACATCAATGGAAATAGTGGACATTGCCGGCCTGATCAAAGGGGCAAGCAAAGGTGAGGGCCTTGGCAATCAATTCCTGGCAAACATCCGGGAAGTGAATGCAATTATACATGTGATCAGGTGCTTTGAAGATGATAATGTTGTACATGTAGATGCAAACATCAACCCTGTCCGGGACAAGGAGATCATCGATATGGAATTGATGCTCAAGGATTTGGAAACTGTGATAAAATATGTGGACAAATTTGAAAAAGCTGCTAAAAGTGCTAAAAAGGATGACTTACAAAGGTTGGAGTTTGCCCGAAAACTAAGAACACATCTGGAAGCAGGAAAGCCCGTGAGACAATTTGAATTGACAAATGAACAGGATGAAGAAACTCTTGGAAGCATGTACCTGTTGACATCCAAGCCTGTACTTTATGTGTTGAATGTAGATGAAAAAGCTGTGATCAATGGTAATAAATACACTCAGAGTTTTATACAGTCCATTCATGAAGAAGATAGTGAAGTGATCATGATTTGTGCAGGAATAGAGGCTGAATTGATGGATTTTGAAGACCCTGAGGAAAGACAGATGTTCCTGGAAGAAATGGGCTTGAGTGAACCCGGTGTCAACAGAGTTATCCGCGCAAGTTATTCTCTGCTCAAACTGATAACTTTTTTCACAGCCGGAGAGAAAGAAGTACGTGCATGGACTTTGAGAGAAGGATCCAAAGCACCCCAGGCTGCAGGCACGATCCATTCAGACTTCGAGAGAGGTTTTATCCGGGCCGAAGTCATAAAATACGAGGATTACGTGCATTATGGTTCAGAACATGCCATTAAAGAAGCTGGAAAAATGCATGTCGAAGGAAAAGATTATGTAGTGAAAGACGGAGATGTTGTATTTTTCCGCTTTAATGTTTGATCATTCGATTGTACTATTTTTTTACTTTATGAACCCTGCCCGAATACTTTGTCATGTGCCTTCTGGTATACTCTTGTCTGAGTGTTTCTACCTGAATATCAGCCGGATCATAGTCCCGGTCATATTTGCCTGTCCGGGCTCTTTGTCTGTAGGCTTCGTATAAACTCACGGCACAAGCCACTGAAATATTGAGGCTTTGAACCATACCAACCTGAGGAATGATGAAATTGCCATCCAACAGTTCAAATGATTCCTTTGTCAAACCATTATGTTCATTTCCAAATGCCAATACAACAGATTCGGTAAGGTTCAAATCATAAAGCGAAACTGCATGCTCATCCAGCATCGTACCATAAACCAGCCCGTAAGATAACCTGATCGTCTTAAAACACAATGCGGTATCTGTAAAATAATTAATATCAACCCATTTTCTGGCTCCTGCAGCTGTATTCTTACCAATGATCAGCTTCTCGTTTTTTAAAATCAGGTCAGGTTCATTGTTCAATACAAAAATCTCCCGAATCCCAACAGCATCACATGTCCTCAAGACTGCTCCAATATTATGCGCATCGTGAACATTTTCAAGCAGGACACTCAGATCAAATTGTCTTTTATTAGCAACCTGTTGGATTCTTTTGACTCTCTCTTCCCTCATTTTTGCAATATTCGCCCGAATTTACTCAGGGAGCCGGTTCAAATCTGTTATGTATGAACCTTCTGATTTCAATATGCCGGTTTTCAAAATAATCGACCTTGTCAACCTCTTCAAAAAACACCGATTCTTCATCAACTGCAGGCGTCAAATTATAACTCGTCTGGAGATAAGTCAATTGTTCTCCCTGTATAAAATACTGAAACTTCGTGCCATAGTTTTTAAGACTTTCTCCAACCA
Source organism: Saprospiraceae bacterium UBA2365 (assembly GCA_002344345.1). GTDB lineage: Bacteria > Bacteroidota > Bacteroidia > Chitinophagales > Saprospiraceae > UBA2365. The sequence goes on along the minus strand of DDTL01000204.1, from coordinate 12,187 downwards.
ATTGGATCAAATCGAAACCTTCGATTGCATCATCGGTTGCTATCGCATGATATGTATTGAGGTATTTTTGTCTGAATTCCAAAACGGCCGGATCTTCCTCATCCACATGCTTTTCAATGGCTATATGAATGTTAAGATTCTTGAATAAATTATAATCTACCAACTCAGAATTTACCATTAACGGCATTCCAAAAACATTGACCTTTGTCAAACCTTTTTCAGCATTGAGCTTTCGGAGGCAGGAATAAACAAATTGTTCATCTTTATATGACCAATTAGGAATGATCACAGCAATTTCTTCTGTGGCATTCTGAAATATCTGTCCAAAAGCATTTGCACCATCCACAAATGAAGCCTGGTTAACATAAACTTGCTGGTATGAAGTTTCAGAAGAGGATGATTGAGGATTGGCTTTATGTAAATCCTGCAAATATTTCAATCTGGCCATTTCCTGTTTTTCGGAAAGTCGGCCAACCAAAAAAATCCGATCAGCGCTAAAATGTCCATCTACATACTGAACTATAGCCTCATAATACCTTTTTACATCGGGCAACAACTGTATATAACCTGGATTTTCCTTCGCAATTTTAGTACTGGATTGCCAGGGCGAAATCACCAGAATATCCTGGGATTTCCCAAATTGCTCAATTTCTTTTAGCAATTCCCTGTCAAAAGGTCCAATAATCACATCCAAATCCAAGCCTTTTAATTCGGCTTCAATCGAAGTAAAATCGTTGTCACTCAATTTTGTATTCAATACATGCACTTCGAGTGATACATCCTTTTTACTTAATTCTTCCAAACCCAACTGAAGTCCGCTGTAGAAATTTAAAAACCTGTAACTATAATGGCTTTCCAACTGCATTAAGTCGGGCAGATAATCGGAAAAAGATAAAGGCAATAAAATGGCAATGTGATAAACTTCTTTATACTCTGTATTGAAACGCAGGTCCTTTTCATGCATAACATCCAGAATATCATCAGCTTGATGTACTTTCTCTTCCGGAATTTCAAAAACAATGGTGTCAGCCTCACTATATATCCCGTCAGGAAGTTCTATCGTATCTTCAACAGAATGATAACTTACAGGTTTTTCCTCCGCAATCTCTGCAATGTGGTATCCGGATGATCCTGAAAAAATACCACACGAAGAGAATAAAAACAAGAAAGCAATAGTAATCATCCAGCTACTCCCATTCAATGGTTGAAGGCGGTTTGGTGCTAATATCATATACCACTCGATTTATTCCTTTAATATTATTGATAATCTCACTGGATATTTTACTCAGAAGATCATGAGGAAGCTGACTCCAGTCGGCTGTCATTCCATCATTTGAATTGACACATCTGAGAGCAACTACATATTCATATGTACGCTCATCACCCATGACACCAACAGATCTTGCATTGAGCAAAATCGCCCCGGCCTGCCATACCTTGTGATAATAACCAGATTCCTTTAGATGATCGATAAAAATCTTATCTGCTTCTTTGCATAAATCCACTTTCTTTCTTGTGATCTTACCGAGGATTCTGATCGCCAGTCCAGGACCCGGAAACGGATGCCTGGTCAAAATATCATCCGGTATCTGCAGTTCCCGGCCTACCCTTCTGACTTCATCCTTGAATAAGCTATTCAACGGCTCAACGATCTTCAAATGTAATTTTTTAGGCAACGCTCCGACATTATGATGTGATTTGATCGTTACCGAAGGTCCATGAACAGACACAGATTCTATTACATCCGGATAGATAGTTCCCTGTGCAAGCCACCTGACATCACTGATGGCCTTTGCCTCTTCTTCAAAAACCCGGATAAAGGTTTTACCAATAGCCTTACGCTTCTTTTCAGGATCCTTCACTCCTTCAAGAGCACCTAAAAATCTTTCACTGGCATCCACTCCCTTGACATTCAGTCCAAGACCATGGTATGAATCCAACACTTGTCTGAATTCATCCTTCCTCAACAACCCATTGTCAATAAAGATACAATGCAGATTTTTCCCAATAGCCTTATGTAATAAAAATGCAGCTACCGAAGAATCAACACCTCCCGAAAGTCCCAAAACCACCTGATCATTATTTAACGTTTGCCTCAGCCATTCTACTTTCTCTGCTATAAAATGGCCTGGCGACCAGTTTTTTTCCAGTCCGGCTACTTCAAACAGAAAATTGGACAAAAGTTGAAGTCCTTGCTCGCTGTGACTCACTTCCGGATGAAATTGCAGCGCATAAACAGGTTTTTCATAGGCGCCTGACTTGGCCCTGAATGCTGCAACCGGAATACTTCCCGTTTTAGCAATCGCCTCAAACTGTTCCGGAAGTCTGAAAATGGTATCACCATGTGACATCCAAACAGTTGAACCGTTTTCTATATCCTTAAAAAACTGATCATCGTTTGTGGACATTTCAAGTGAAGCCTTACCGTACTCCCTGCTATTGGATGCTTCCACCACGCCCCCTAAATTATCAGCGATCAATTGAGCGCCATAACAAATTCCCAATACGGGAAATTTGCCCAAAACCCTCGAAAGTTCATATTTGAGTGCAGTTTCCTCCCTCACCGAAAACGGGCTTCCCGAAAGGATAACAGCTGCTATTTCATCCGTATTTTCAGGAAATTTATTAAATGGCAATATTTCGCAATAGACTTCCAGCTCTCTGATCCTCCGGGCGATCAACTGGGTATACTGAGATCCAAAATCAAAAACAATTACTTTTTTCTGCATTCCTAAGTATTGAAATCTGTCTTTTATCAGGGTTTATTAACTGCTTATAAAAATAAGTGAATCAATCAATTATGCTATCCAATCAGCTATAATTCAATCTACCCGGCAAAGATAGTCTATTTTTTTCTTTTTTGGGATTACAAAAAATAAATAGATGATTCCCAAATATCTTCCGAAAAAGATGTAATTTTAAATATTATTAATTAATTCACTTAATTAAATCATTACGGTCAATATTGTTTAATAAATTTGAATAAAGGAACCGATAACTTATCCATTTTACTTAACGCAAAAAATACAAGTTATGAACAAAACATTTGAAGTTACGGGTTATACCACTAAAGAGGAACAGGTAAATGCCTTGTCTCAGAGTATTTTGAAAAACACTTTTGTTTTGGATATATGTCATCCATTTCCAGGGTATAACAGGGATAAACTCGAACACCTGACCACTCCAAGGGGTATACTTTTTGTGACTTCCAAAGAATATGAATGGAATAAAATCCTGAGAACCACCAAGAAAATATCCGGCTTCCTTGAATATGATATCAACGGTACTTATTCAAATGTAATTTTGGGAAATCAATTTTACCACGCTTTACGTGTAAAAGGCATCCCATCCTACGAAGAAATCCCAATTGTTCAACATGCTTATCAGGAGGAAGGCTTCCAGTTTATGAAAAGTAAATCACTGAAAGGAGATATGACCGCAGTGATCAAAGTGAAGAAATTCTATGTGCTGGAGCAAATAGAGGAAGGAATTTACGCTGATAAAATCAATCTGGATATGAATTACATTTTGATTGACAGAGAACTGAACTGGGAATTGTTCAGGAAAATAACGCAAAAAATAAAAAACAATATCAGTAATCGTAATTTTGACGTAGTTTTGGGGGCTTTCTACATGGATATGAGTATGAAAGAAATGATCAGGATCTATAAACCCAATATTTCTGTAGAGTTGCTTCGTGAAATAAAACTCTTATACCAGAAAGAAATTGTGAAATACTTTTTATAATAAATGAACATAATCAATGAGAAAAAATATTGCAGCGGGTAATTGGAAAATGTTTAAAGATGCAGCTTCAGCAAATGAGCTATTTGAAAAACTGATAGCGACTGAAATACCCGAAAATGTTATTACAGTCATAGCACCTCCTTTCATCTACCTGAAAGAATTCGTTCAAAAGGCATCTTCAAAAGACAGATTTTTAATTGCAGCTCAAAATTGCCATCATGCTACTGAGGGAGCTTATACTGGAGAAGTTTCAGCTATGATGCTTAAATCGATAAATATACCTTATGTCATCATTGGTCACTCCGAAAGACGGGAACAACACGCAGAATCCAATGAAATGCTGAAAATGAAAGTGCTCGAAGCGCTTAATTATGGACTTAATCCTATTTTCTGCTGTGGTGAACCGCTTGAAATCAGGAAAAGAGAGGAACACATTTCCTTTGTTACCAAACAAATTACTGAAAGTCTCGGAACACTGAATCATGACCAGATTTCTCAAATTGTCATTGCATATGAACCGATTTGGGCCATTGGTACAGGAGAAACAGCCAGCCCGGAACAGGCTCAGGAAATGCACGAAGCCATAAGAAACCACATCTCAAGCTTGTTCACAGAAGAAATTGCGAATAATATGAGTATTTTGTATGGTGGAAGTGTGAAAGCTTCAAATGCAAATGAAATTTTTTCAAAACCCGATGTGGATGGCGGTTTGGTAGGCGGTGCAGCATTGGATGCAGATTCCTTCATTAAAATTATTAACTCGTTCAGATAACTTTTCAGAATAAAAAAAAGGTAAAAAAATAGCATACCACTTGTTTGGGATATGCTATTTTTTTTTGATTTTTTAAATGGCCCGCATATTTTTACTGAAAATCAATCATAACAAAAATGGATTGATCGAATATTCATCATGCCTCCATCCTGGACATGATCATTTTCTATATCTAAACTATTTACAGAATGCAAAAAAACTGGTAATTATAAACTCTGAATTGAATTGATTAATGTTAACTTTATGATTGGTAAATATTGATCATACACATTTAATTTGATAATAGACAAAAAAAAAAGATCCGGAGGAATTTCCGGCAACATGCTATGATAATTCAAAAAATACATACTATCAGCATGATTGGCGCGGGCAATATAGCTGATCACCTTGCCCGTTGGTTTCAATCCAGAGGTTATGTAATAGAATCAGTTTGGAGTCGTAACTTTTCCAATGCTCAACAATTGGCAGACCGTATCAAGGCAAATGCTGTCAAATATTTGGAAGAACTATCAAAAACCAGTGATCTATACCTGGTTTGTGTAAGTGACGATGCATTGATTGATGTCATCGGGAAATTATCGGAATCAGGGTTAAAAAACAAGCTTTTAGCACACACTTCAGGTTCAACCCCTATAGATATTTTTGGTAAATCCTTTAATAATTTCGGTTGCGTGTATCCGCTACAGACCTTTACAAAAGGTAAACCTTTGAATTCGGAAGATATTCCTATTTTTATTTCAGGAAATAACGATTTTACTATCCAGTTGTTGGGAAATCTTGCCAATGATCTATCTCCAAAGTGTTTTGTGATATCCGATGAACAAAGAATGAATATTCATTTGGCCGCGGTATTTGCCTGCAATTTTACAAACCATTTGTATTGTATTTCCCAAAACTTGCTGACTGAGAGCAAGGTCAGTTTTGTCCTGATGCATCCATTGATCAGGGAAACATTCCAAAAAGCCATTGAAAATAATCCTTGTGAGGTTCAAACCGGTCCGGCTAAAAGAAATGATCGGAGTATCATCAGAAAACATCTTGATTTGCTGGATGAGAAAAGGAATCTGAAAGAAATATATCAGCTTTTGAGTGAATCCATTCTAAAACAAGACGAAATATAGACTTTAGGTTGTTTTATGACTTTTCCATATATTGTTAGGTCACTCATCATGAGCAGGACCTTTCTTTTTGCAACACTCTGCTTCTTTACCCTTATCGATGATTTCATCCAGTTGATAGGCTTCACTACTATTGATTGGATGGGCATTTTTTGTTTGTTCAATTTTTTCCTGGAGCCTTTCTTCAGAAGGACTTAAGAAAGGAATGCCAAGATTCAAACCTCTTAAAACAAAAAGTACACCCATAAAAATGATGAGTGCCGGCAGAAGATTGCTTAACTTTTTTCTAAGCCCGTGACCTATAAAATTCCCCGCCAGAGAAATTGCAAGCAACATCGGAATAGTACCTAAACCAAACATCAGCATAAAAGTCAGAGATGACACCAAACTTCCTGTTGCCAGCGAAATAATGATAGCTGAATATAAAGGACCACAAGGCAAAAAACCATTTAAAAAGCCAATGGTGTATAAACTTCCAAATGATTTTGTAGAAAAAAGCGTTCTCAATGACCGTTTGATATAATTCAAGCCTGGAATGCTTTTTGCAGAAGCACCCATGTCAAAACGAAATAATGACGGGAATAATCCGGTCATGATCATTAATATACCGGTGATGATAGACAACCATTTCTGAAATCCAAGCGTACTGATTCCCTGTCCTATCACACCAAAAGCAGCGCCCAAAATCAGGTAGGTGGTGGTCCTTCCAAGGTTATATAAAACCCCACCAAATAACTTTGCAGATTTAGTTTCTCCATGAAGCGGAAGGGCAATGGCAATTGGTCCGCACATGCCGGCACAATGCAAACTGGTCACCAAACCAAATACCAAACCCGGGACAATAAATTCCATATCTTACCTCTTAATGATCACTTGTAAATATTAAACTCTTTATAGAATGGTTTGGCGTCGCCTTCCCAATCAACTTTTAATGTCCAAACACCACCAACCAGTTTATCCATTTGAAATATTTGTTCACCTTGATCATCCACCTCGAGCTTAACTTCGAAATCAAGCTTTTTGTTGTCTGGCTTGTAAAACCAGGCTTTACCTGTAATCTCATTAAATATTTGCGGAAACTTCAAGCGGAGCACCTGATTTCCTTTATCATAATCCAACATTAGGTCGTTCTCCAGGGATTTGGCATTGTTTACCTTGTCCTTGTGACTCTGATATGTGATATCCTGCTGGTAATAATCATCAACCACCAGAGATCTGTCGACAGAAAAAGATTTTACTACGATGGTAAGAATGGCAATAATAAATAAGCCATAAAACACCGCAATCCCATGTCCCCAATGAAACCTGAATTTACTCATAATAATTTACTTGATTGGACCCAAAAAATTTGATTTCTTACTTTCCAGCTTTTCGTCATTATTGTATACTTCAAACCGCAAAGGAGTACTTTGTCCTTTTAGATCTGTTTTACTGACCTTGACAAAAAATGATCCGGAAACTCTTTGCAGGCTTTTCAAAACCGGTATCTTCCCGCCAATATATTCTATTTCTCCATCCAAACCTACCAATTTTATCTCCAGATTTGAATAATCCTGATTGGCTCGATTGATGAATTTATAATTGTATAGATTGCTGACTTCATTTTCATTCACAGGGATAAAAGTCATACCTGGTGTTCTGAGAATGATGGCATCTACATTGGTTCTGGCTGCAAAAACGATTCCAAATGCCGTCAAAATAACCACCAAAACAGCTATGTAGGCATAACCTCTTTTAGTGATCAACTTATCTTTGCCAGTAATTACACCGTTGAAAGAATCCAGTCTGATCAACCCAAGCGGTTTCTCCATTTTCTTCATAACATCGTTGCAGGCATCAATACAGGCTGTGCAATTTACACACTCCAACTGAGTTCCATTCCTGATATCAATCCCAGTCGGACAAACTTCTACACACTGGTTACAGTCTATACAATCGCCCCATTTATTTACATCAATTCCCCGATTTTGCTTAGCTCTGACCATGTCTTCACTCAGTCTCTCCACTAGTGATGGTGACGGATTTTCGTTGTTTTTGCGGTCTTTCATCGACCCCCTGTTCTCACCCCTCGCAAAATCATATTGCACAATGATAGAATCATCAACCAACAATACACCCTGCATCCTTCCGTATGGGCAAACATTGGTGCAAACCTGCTCTCTGAAGAATGCAAAAACAAAATAAAATATCGCAGATAAAATTGCCATGGCAAGGAAGATCCCGAAATGCTCATTGATCGGACTACTGATCATTTCTATCATCCGCTTACTACCTACAATATAACTCATCAATAAATTGATGATCACTATGGATAAAACCGCAAAAACAAAATGTTTAAGTCCTTTTTTGAATATTTTAGTTATGGTCCAAGGACCATTATTCAATTTGATTTGACTTCTTGCATCACCTTCTATCATGTATTCTATTTTCCTGAATACCATCTCCATAAAAATGGTTTGCGGACAAACCCAACCGCAAAACATTCTTCCGAAAACAAAGGTGAATAATATAATGAAAACCAAAAAAGCCACAGTTGCCAATGCAAAAATATGTGTGTCCTGCGGCGTGAAAACCAACCCGAAAATATAAAATTTCCTGTCAATGATATCAAGCAAGAGTGTTTGATTACCATTCATTTCAGTAAATGGCAATCCAAATAAAACTATCAGCAGTAATATGGCCACGAGGACGCGATAATTGTGTAGTTTACCTTTAGGCTTCTTAGGATATATCCACCTGCGTTTGCCTGCATCATCTACAGTTGAAATCCTGTCCCTAAAACTTTCCTGATTTTTATCATTTTCCATTTTACCAAATTTATTCTCAAATGTAATAAGTCAAGGCAATCCATACAATACAAGCACCTAATTTGTATTCTGTATAATTAACAGCTAAAAAAAACAATTCAAAAATGCAGTTCAAATCTGCCCTCAATTCTTTTAAAACAACCTTCTGTCAATTCTTTCGATCAGGCTTAGGCTTAACCCTTTACGACGCACAACAGATTTAAACTTAATACAACGAACACAATTATTAAAAAAAAACTGCGGATCAAATGCATGATCCGCAGTACAATTTAAGATACAATTTCCACTATTCGGCCGTTTTGGCTTGTTCTGTGGTATCTGCCGCAGTAGTTTCTGCGTTTGCAGCTCCTGCAACATACTTTTCCCCTTCCGGCGCTTTTGCTCCGGGAGGATTGGTTCCAGCCAACTTGACCAGAATATAGCTGGTAACTTCCTGCATTTGCTTTGGACTCAACTGGGATTCCCAGGAGATCATTCCTTTTTCAGGTACTCCGTTTTTGGTAGTTTTGTACAAGTCTTTGATATCACCTCCATGTATCCAGTATTCATCTGTGAGATTCGGTCCTATCAAACCTCCGCCATCTGGTTTATGACAGGTTGCACATTTACCCGGCTCATTGAAAATTACTTCCCCGTTTTTCAAAGATTGTTCGTCTGTCAAAACAGTTACTGTATTTTCATCCACCAATTCACCTTTTTCGGCTCTGTAAGCATCGAGTTTGGCATTGGCAGCTGCTACCTCTTCTTCCCATTCCTTGGAAGAAGACCATTCATTGCCGGAAAAATGATACCTGTATATATAGATTGCCGAAAAGATAATGGTGATATAAAACATCCATACCCACCAGGGTGGAAGCTTATTGTTTAATTCCTGAATCCCATCATAATCATGGTCAAGCAATACATCCTTCTCCTTTTCTATCGGAGTTGCATTGGTTAATATATTTAATAATTTTTTCCACATAGGACTTAAATTTTAAGATTAATAATAGCTATTCAAATGACTCCTCTTTTTCATTGATGGGCATTTCTGCCATATAGTCATCAGCATCTTTATTCCGTCTAAGGGTAATCCATACCACAGCCAGAAACAATATGAAGAATACTACGAAGATTGTTATACCTAACCAATTGATGCCATCGCCTGAATTGAGGATATATTTTATTCTGTCATTCATAGCAACACCTTACTTTTTAATATCTGTTCCAAGTCTTTGCAAATATGCGATCATAGCAATGATCTCCTTGTCTTCCAGTTTATCCTGCTGAATTCCTCCTGCGACCAGTGCATCTGCAATTGTTTTGGCTTGCTTCCTTGCTTCAACTCCTGCCTTGGCAGCAAAATCATCCGGATATGGAGTACCAAGGGTGATCAAGGTATTAATCTTGCTTTCAAGACTATTGTAATTGATATCGTTGTCCTTCAACCATGGATATGGTGGCATAATGGAACCAGGAGAAGTACTTCTGGGATCCAACATGTGATTGTAATGCCATGAATCAGGGTATTTTTTACCAACCCTGTGCAAATCCGGACCAGTCCTCTTGGATCCAAACAAAAATGGTCTGTCATAAATGAACTCACCAGATTTGGAGTAATCTCCATATCTTACAGTTTCAGACCTGAACGGACGTACCATCTGACTGTGACAACCTACACAACCTTCCCGTATATAAATATCTCTTCCGAGCAATTCCAGCGGAGTATATGGCTCAACAGTTGCAATGGTAGGTATATTACTCTTCACCATGATCATTGGAACAATTTCAACAAGACCACCGATGATCAGAGCGACTAAAGTGATTGTATAGAACCAGCCCGTTCTGCTTTCTACCCAGCGATGTCCTTTGTTCACATGATGGATTTTTTCCAAAGCAGGAGCTTCCGCGGGCTCATTGGCTTCCAATTTTCCGCAGGCTGCTGTTTTTATCAGGTTAAAGATCAGGAATATCAAACCTGTGATGTAAAGCAATCCTCCTACTGATCTCATGATGTACATCGGGAACAATTGCGTTACCGTATCCAGAAAGTTACCATAAACCAACGTACCGTCTGCAGCAAATTCTTTCCACATCAACTGTTGGGTAATACCACCCCAATACATGGGAATCGCATACATAATGATCCCGATCGTTCCCAACCAAAAATGCCATTCAGCCAATTTCACTGAAAACAGTTTGGTTTTGTAAATCCGTGGAAAAATATAATAGAACATACCGAAAGTAAGCATACCGTTCCAACCAAGCGCTCCGATATGAACATGACCAATGGTCCAGTCTGTGTAGTGAGAAATCGCATTCACTGATTTAATGGACATCATCGGTCCTTCAAATGTAGACATTCCATAAGCAGTGATGGCTACCACGAAAAACTTGAGAATGGGATCTCTCCTGACTTTGTCCCAAACACCCCGTAAAGTCAGCAAACCATTGAGCATACCGCCCCAGGATGGAGCGATCAACATCACTGAAAATACTGTTCCAAGTGATTGCACCCAGTCAGGCAATGAGGTATACAACAAGTGGTGAGGTCCTGCCCAAATGTAAATGAATATAAGCGCCCAGAAGTGAATAATGGACAATTTGTAGGAATAAACAGGTCTTTGTGCTGCTTTCGGCACAAAATAGTACATCAGACCAAGGTAGGATGTGGTCAGGAAAAATGCCACCGCATTGTGCCCGTACCACCATTGGATCAGTGCAGCCTGAACACCTGTCCACAACGGATAACTCTTAAATCCTGCAAATGGCAATTCCAGATTGTTTACAACGTGCAACATGGTTACTGCTACCCAGGTAGCTATGTAAAACCAAATGGCAACATAAATGTGACTCTCCCTTCTTTTCAGAATGGTCATCAACATGTTGATACCAAAAACAACCCAAACCACAGCTATCGCCAGGTCAATTGGCCATTCCAGTTCAGCATATTCCAGGGAACTGGTATAGCCAAGGGGTAAAGTGATTGCAGCACCCACAATAATGAGTTGCCAACCCCAAAAATGTATTGCGCTAAGCACATTGCTATACATCCTTGTTTTCAGCAACCGCTGCAAAGAATAATACGCACCGGCAAAAATACCATTGCCCACAAAAGCAAAAATCACCGCATTGGTGTGTAAAGGCCTAAGTCTTCCAAAAGTAGTAAATGGAAGACCAAAGTTCAGCTCGGGAATATACAATTGCAACGCAAGCAGTAAACCTACCAGCATTCCAACAGCCCCGAAAAGTATGGAAGCGATCGCGAAATTCCGCACGATTCCATTGTCATAGGAAAATTGTTCAATCTTTGTCATTGATCAAGCGTTTTGTTAATCTTTTTTTCAGATGAAATATTATCTTTTTTTGCGTTATCATCAAATAACATCCTGATAGAAGGCGTGTGTATATCATCAAACTGGCCTGTGCGTATAGCCCAAAATAATGCTGCCAAAAATCCGGCAGCCACCACCAGACTTAAAACGATTAAGACGTATATTATTTGCATACTTTGTATAAAACAGAAATCAAATAGAAAACTATTGTTTTGTTCTTCATTTTTATATTCAATCCAAATTTAGATATTGTATCAGATATGAAAAAATAAAAAATATTTTATTTTGCTGCAAATCCTTAAATATGAGTAATTTGTAATTAGTCTAATTTAAGTTAACCGATGGCTGTTTTTGCCTGAGAACTTCTTTAAAGTTTTTAAACCTCAGACTTTCAATTATTAAACTATAACTTTAATCACTTGATAATAC
>DDTL01000083.1 GCA_002344345.1 Saprospiraceae bacterium UBA2365 | reverse complement strand
GTTTAAAGGATCCCGTTAAAATCCTCAAAAAAATGGTTTGCTTTTTGATGGTCTTAAAAAAAACAATGATCCATTTTTTTTAGTTACAGGAATCTTTTCGTTAGGTTTTTGTCCTTATCAAAACATTATTTTATAAAGTTTATACAACCATTTACCATAAAAAATAATAAATGAAAAAAAATNNGTTGAACAAAAAATACTTCTGCGCTTCTTTAGCCACATTGCTGCTGATGCTGTATGCTAACGTATCTCAATGCCAGACACGGAGATTTGTCAATGAGTTTCTCAACATCGGTGTTGGAGCCAAAGCTCACGGTATGATGGGTGCCAATGCTGCCGGAGTGGATGATATCACTGCGGGATACTGGAATCCGGCAGGTTTATCCAGGATTCAGGCTCCTTTCCAGATCAGCGCAATGCATGCTGAATGGTTTGCCGGTATTGCCCAATATGATTATGTAGCCTTCGGGAAAAAATTCGGAAACAATGGCAGGTCATTTGCCGGCTTGTCTTTCATTCGGATGGGTGTGGACCAGATCCCTAACACTTTCAACCTGATAGGCCCGGACGGAAGGGTCAATTATGATATGATCTCTGAGTTTTCTGCCACTGATTATGCATTTTTACTTTCTTATTCATACAAACTTTATTCGAATCTTTTTTTAGGGGGCAACGTAAAAGTTGTAAACCGTAACATCGGGCAATTCGGAACTGCCTGGGGATTTGGATTTGACTTCGGTACCCAGATGAATTTTGGTAAATGGCGATTTGGCCTTATGTTGCGCGACATTCCTTCTACTTTTACCACATGGAGTTTCAATTATACGGAAGAGGAAAAAGAGATCCTTTTTGCAACCGGAAATGACATTCCAAAAGCTACCACAGAAGTAGCCCTTCCACAGGTGATCGTTGGCCTGGGTTTTGCAGGAGGAGCCAAACAGGGTGAAAAAGGCATTTCATATCTGGTCGAAGGTAATTTGAATATCAGTACAAATTCAAGCTTATACGCTGTAATACAGACTGAAACGGTGGATGTTGGACCGGCTTTCGGAATAGAGTTCGGATATAACCATCTGGTATTCCTTCGTGGCGGCATCGGTAATCTTCAGTTTATCGATAAAAACCTTGTCGGCACCAAAAGCATCAACCTGCAACCCAACATTGGCCTTGGCCTGAAACTGGGCAGACTGACCGCTGATTATGCACTCACCAATGTGGGCAAATTAGGCATTACCGAGTATTCACATATTTTCTCGCTAAAACTCGACTTAAAGGAGAAAAGCCAAAGGTAATCAGTTGGTGAGTTGTTGAATGGTTGAGTTGTTGAGTTGTTGATCATGGAAATTATCAAAATATAAGTCTGCTCCGAAAAGTCCAATTTTAGAGGAAATCAGGGGGCAAAGACTTTTCGGAGTAAACTCAATAATCAAATTTCCAAATTACCAAATTACCAAATTATCAAATTTTCAAATAAATCCATGTACAAAATCAAAGACCTCCTGATCTATCCTGTAAAAAGTCTGGGCGGGATCCGGCTCGATATGGCAAATGCCCGCTGGCACGGATTTGAACTGGATCGAAACTGGATGTTGCTCGACCAGGAGTTTTCATGTTTAACCCAACGCGAATTGCCTGAATTAGCGCTGTTCAGTTTGTCAAAATCATCTGAAGAACTTACAGTGACCTTTGGGAATCATGCCATTTCGTTTGGGATCGATCAGATAAACGGACATAAAATAGATAGTTTTGTATGGAATGATCCTGCTGAAGCGACTGAAGTGGATGATCAGGTCAGTCATTGGTTTTCCGATGCACTCAACAGGAAAGTATTTCTGGTCAGAATGACGAATGAAAGATCCAGATCACATTTCGTTCAAAAACTTGGAGGTCGTTTACCGGTTAGTTTTGCAGACGGATACCCCTATCTGCTGGCAGGCGAAACCAGTTTAAATTACCTCAACCAACAGTTGAATGAGCCCGTTGATATGATGCGTTTCAGGCCCAATATGGTGGTTTCCACCTCTGAGCCACATGAAGAAGATGACTGGCAGCTTTTGCAGATTGGAAATGCCGGATTTGCCAACATCAAACCTTGCGGCAGATGCAAAATCGTTACAATTGACCCTGTGACGGCTATACAGAACAATGAACCACTAACCGTTCTGAGCCGTTACCGGAAAAAAGACAATCAGGTATTATTCGGAACCAATATGATTTGCACCAAAGAGGGCATGATCCGGATTGGAGATACTGTGAATTTAACTTAATCGATATAAAAGCCTGACATGAAGTAACACTTCAAATCAGGTTAATCATAAATTTGACTACCAATAACTTACATATCAATCAATCAGTATTGATATCCCATAAGTTCATCATTCATTTACCTCGGTTTTAGGCGCTTCAGTTTTGGTATGATCTATTTCAGATCCCATCATACTGTGAGGGATGGAATAAATCGCCAGCAGCACGATCGCAGCGATGATCACCATCACCCTCCTGGTTCTGACTTTATAAACTGCAATCACAGCGATCAACCAGAAAGTCCATGCCACGATGGTTTTGTTATCTGTCAGGTCATGACCAAAAGGCCAACCCGTCCAGTATGCATCAAAAGCGTATTTTTGCATGATGGGTCCGAGGATCAGTCCTCCGATACTCAAAAAAATCAGAGTCCACAGACTCAAACGAAAAGTATTGTGTCTTCTGAATATTGCTTCCAAACCAGTTCTGGTCGAAAAGATCATTGCCAGCAACATCATCAAAACATGCGGTAAAAGAACAGGCAATTTTGGCACAACACCCTTATATCTCATGATCACCGGTTCATCAGGGAATTTAACCGTGTGTAAACCGTCTGTCATGCTGATCTGGTATTCCATCTTGCCTGCTTTAGGCTGCCTGGGAATGGACAATATCAATTCGTCTCCACGCCGTTCCAAAGGTTTTTCAGTCCAGTCATCAAAACTTTTATATCTTTTAAAAATATAGCTTCCATTGATATTTTCAGGCGCTTTGATCGCAATTTCAGTTTCAACAGTTTCCCCTTCAACCTCATCAGACCGGATCAGTTTATATTTGATCACTTCATTTCCGATCTCCGCCTGACCTTTTTTGGGATATGTAGGACCGGTTGATCGTTGCCATACAGCAATAAATAAAGTAAAAAGGATAGTGATCACCCAGAGGAACCAGGATCTTTTGTAAAAAGGAAGTTTAGTCATAATCATTCGTTTTTCAATGTGCTGCGAAAATAAAACCTTTTATAAAAAATAAAATAATCCCATGACAATTTATACTCAATTTATAAAATCATGCAGTAAAAAGCCAACATATGGGCGAAATGGAATATCTCAAAAGTAATTTTGGAAAAAACCAGTCCATTGAATTTTTGGAAAAAGACTCAAAACCACTTAAGGGATGAGGCAGAAAAACAATTAATCATGAATTATCAGCAAGAAAATCCAGGTTTTTGTCAACAAAAATAAAATGTCCGGGACAAGGTTAGGTCAGTTTTTGAAAGCAAGGAATTTAATCAGTGTAAATGGCTATTTCAAAAACGATTATTAAGCAGTATTTGGCAATTTCTTGTAGGAACCAAATAAAAACCCGCCATCAAATATGGTCATCTGAAGGCGGGCATGGTATACCAACTGATCAAAACTATTTAAGTATTTTCTTCAAAACCAGGTCTTTATCCAGTTTTTTGGTACAGAAAAACCAGTCTTTACATTCCAGTCCTTCTTCTTTACCTTCCATTCTGTCTTTGGCTGTTCCACAATTTCCGGCAGGAGAGATGATCACATCATCACCAGGTCTCCAGTCCGCAGGTGTGGCTACTCCGAACTCGTCAGAAGTTTTTAGCGCTAATAAAACACGGTACAATTCGTCAAAATTCCTTCCCAGACTCAACGGGTAATAAATAATGGTTCGGATAATACCTTTAGGGTCAACGAAAAAGACTGCACGTACAGCTTTGGTATTGCTTTCGCCCGGCATCATCATGCCGTATTTTTTGGCAACATCCATGGTAATGTCTTCGATCAGCGGAAAAGTGACCTCAACATCCTTCATACCTTTGAATTCAATTTTTTCCTTAATGGTTCTCAACCACGCGATGTGGCTGTACAGTCCGTCAACGGACAAGCCAACGAGTTGGCAATTCGCCTCATTGAATTGTTTTTCCATGCTGGCAAAAGTCATGAATTCAGAAGTACAGACCGGAGTAAAATCTGCCGGATGGCTGAAAAGGATCACCCATTTTCCTTTGTAATCCTTAGGGAAATTGATTTCTCCCTGGGTAGTGATCGCTTTAAATTCCGGAGCCGCTTCACCGATCCGTGGCATGCTCACAACTTCTTGTTCCTGATTTAATTCCATTTTGATATATTTTAAAGATTTGCAAAATTGCCCAAACAAAAATATCACCCTGTTGCAGAAGACATCATCCAATTTCTTTTATTGAATTAAATCTATTTAAGAATGATTACTATCTGGTAACAGACAAAGATAATAAATGTTGAGGAAAAAGGCAAAAAAAGTTTTAACCGGAAAGGTAACGATAAACTATGAGTCGAGTTTAAAAAGTATAAAGTTTGCCAAGTTAAAAGTGTAAATAATTGATATTGAACACTTTAACTACAAATGCAAAATTATCATTAACATCTCAAAATCAACAATATAACTTTATGAACTTTCAACTTTATAACTTTTCAGACTGAACTCATCTATTTCTTAATCCATGATTTTATACGCCTGAAAAAATCAACTAAATTGAATCCATAATAAACAATAATTCGTTAAAAGTAAGATTGAATTTAAGTTGATTAAACCAAATTTTGTTTGGGATAAAATAAAATTGAAATATTTTGAATTATTTAAATGAAAATATCGTTCAATTTTTATAAATTAACCCCCAATTAAAAATACCCGCAAATGGCTCGTTTTTTTTCACACCTTCCCTTCGAACAGATCCATGTTCTTTTTCTATTTTATAAAATTGGAATCTTGCTTATATTCAAATAGATCTGCAATTAATAAGTTTATAGTAACTCTTCAACAAAACGAATAATGAAGTCAGTACAGATTTTCCTTGACACAGAATTTACAGGTTTAAACCAAAATGCACAGCTAATATCTTTAGCAATGGTTGCAATTACTGGTGAAGTTTTTTACGCTGAATTCAACGATTTTAAAAGTGAAAATATAAACCAATGGATTAGAATAAACGTTCTAACAAAGCTAAAATTCAATCATTCAGATACCTACATAAAAAAAGAATCTGGTAATTGGATGATGAAGGCTGATCACCAAAAGATTCAGGAATACCTTTCTGAATGGTTAAAACAATTCGAACTTATAGAAGTGTGGGCAGATGTCATGGCGTATGACTGGGTGTTATTCAGTGAGCTGTTTGGAGGCGCGATGTATACACCTGACAACTTATTTTTTACTCCTTTTGACCTTTCGACGCTAATGAGAATTTCAGGATTGATCAATCCTCAGGGAAAATACCAGGGTGATATGAGCAGAGCAGAATTTGCAGGAACTGATGATTCACTTCAACACAACGCGCTGAATGATGCAATGACTTCAATGCAATGCTATAAAAAACTAACAGATTTATGGAAAAACCACTTTTAAGTTATCACATTTTCCTTTTCCCATTCCAATGGGAATTCATCGGAAAAATGATGAAAAATAAAACCATTGAGCAACGTACAAAACTTGAAGAATTTGTGTCATTATTTGACTCTGATAAATGGGTAAGAAAAGAATATACCCTTGATAAAGTATTAAACTACAATGAGTTCAATTTCTACTACCCTATGGTAAGAGATGTACTTTTTGATACCGGGTCAGAAATCGACAGAGCGATCATCACGAACCTGTTCTACAAAATTGAACCTGATGAATACTTGTATGAATTCAAAGTATGTGTAGAACCAAAAAATGGAATTGTTAAAACTTACAGGCTTCACATAGAATCTATTATTATGCACTTATACTCCACAGGAGTCGGTGTATTGTCTTTTCACCTCAACAACAGGTTTGCAGATCAGGGCGATCAACAGGATATCCTCAACATCAACCAGGCGGGAAGGCGGATTTATCCCCCATTTTTCCCGATGAATTTCAACTTTATCGGAGATCAGGCTCAGTATGAATACGATGATTTTGCCGCCTCACTCATTACGTTGAAAAAATCAGAATTGGGTGATTCAATAAACCTGACAAATTTTCCAGGTATTGAAGAATTCAGAAACTATGAACACAAAGAATATTTCAAAAATGAACCTTTCCAGATACCACAACATTTCAAAGATCTATTTGGAAAAGTTCCGATCACTGTCGACTGGGAAGAACGAAAAGGCCATGAAACGAAAATATATATCAACCCTCTTATTGATGACCGGATGTTTGTTGTCAGTTGGTATGGAAATACAGACCTATGCAAGGAACTTGCTTCAGAGACCAAAGAAAAAAGGGATGGCTTTCAGGTTCTGAATTATGAAACCAATGACTGGTGGTACAAATATATATTCAACGACCAAAGATTCGCGACATGTCAGGATAAATCGATGAAATCCAAACTTATCCAAAAACACACTTATTCAAGATGGGCTGATTATGGCACTTTCTATGGTATCAACAGATACTCATTTGTTTGCCTGACCGACACACTGGATAATCTGAAAAAACCCTATGTAAACGCAGCTTTTCTGGTCAATCACTTGCAAACTATATATTATAAAATGGCAGAACTCTGCCTGGTGCAAAGAGCCTGTGTTTTAAGGTTTTCTCAGGAAGTTGCAGGGATTTCTGCCATGAAAGACAATAAAAAAATCCCTTTTACAAAACGCGTCAGTAATTTGTATAAGCAATACATCAAATTCGTTAACAGGATCTACTTCAGAGAAGTCACTGCTCAGGAACAAGGCATCGAATTGTATGATATGATGCAGGAACATATGAGAATTGAGCAAAACGTCAAAGACCTTGATAATGAGATCAGTGAATTGAACCAGTATGCCACCCTGCTTGAAGATCAAAAAAGGAACAATAGTCTTGCAATACTTACACTCATTGGCTCCATTTTTATTATTCCTACATTCATTGTTGGATTTTATGGTATGAACATCGGCCCATATAGTGAAATACCTGAAAATGCTATATTGCCAATCATTGCAGGGATGGTCATCACGCCTTTTTTTGTAGTATGGTTTATTTATGCGAAAGAAAAAAAATATGCATTTATATTGCTTTTTATGGCCTTGATTTGCTTCCTGACTGCCATCTTATTACCTTATCTTTTAAAAACTTAAAATAATGTGTAAAAACTTAGAAAACTGCTCTTTCTATCAGATCATCATTGTCATTTTATTAACAATTTCAACTATTTCATCTGTTTTATCAGTAATTTTCCTTTTTTGTGAAAAGGACAATCCTAATATTTTTCTCTTGTTAATTTTACCATTGTCTTTCCTCGGTCTGTCATTCTATTTAGCCAATCTTCAATACAAATCAGAACAAAACGAAAAGGAGTTCCATCAGGATATTGTGAAAAAGCTAATTAATAAAAATGAAGAAGAAAACCTCGCAAGCAAAAATCAAGATTATAGACTAAAACTCTTAGAATGGGAAAAAACCTATCAAATTATCACAGCATTAGCTCAAAAAACTGAAAAGCAAAACAAAGAGGGAGATAAAATCACGACCTATAAAATAAATATTGAAATAATGAATGATCTTGAAAAAGCAGTAAAAAGCTTATTGACGTTAAAAAAAAAAAATGATGAATAACGCAATTATATAATTTCAAATTCCTAAACGATGTATAAACTTGAATTTACTCTCAAACAGCATACGCCCATCATCCATTTCCAGCATAATCAGAAGGGGGCTACACTCAGGGCAACAGAGGTGAAACCGAAGCTGGATAGGTTTATTATTGAAAAGATGAATGTTGATGGTAAAACAATACCTAAGGGGTGGTTTATTGGGGAACATGAGGCATTGGATTATAAGATTAATATCACAGGAAATGCAGATAATTATGAAAAAATTGAAAATGACCATACCAACTCCCCTATGTATTTCGGCAATATGGGCAATGAAAATCCTCCAAAACACTTAAAATTTTCTGAAATTTTAGAAGGTACAACTTTTTCCAAGCATTTTGATTTATGTAAAGAAATTTCAAAACACATTGCTGACTTTTTCTTCTTAAACAATTTCGGTTCAAGACAAAGCAAGGGTTATGGTAGCTTTTCCATTGAAAAATATACAATGAATGCTGAAGAATGGATATTCCCTGAGGTAGATACAACTAAATACTTAAATATTGAGTTTGCAAAAATTGCTGAATCTGATTTGAAAAAAAAATACATTCTGCCGTTTAGAAAAATTGACTGGTTTTATCGGTCATTGAGAAGTGGAATAAATTATAAAGGACTATATTTTAAATCTGCTCTTTTCATGTATCTATATTATCAAAAGAAAACACAATGGGATAAAAAAACCATAAAAGCTCAATATTTTAACAATATAGACCAGTCTCTAATTGAATTTAATAAAAAGAAACAAAAAAATATTTCTGTTAATATTCATTATCAAAAAACACAGTCTACCAATCATAATAATCCTGACATTTTAATTAATCCAACTTTTCAAAATAATCAACTTGAGTTAAAGCTCTGGCGTGATCTATTTGGCTTGTCAACTGAAGAATCATGGTATTCTTATAGAGCAAGTATTACTAAAAAAGAAGCATTCAAAGATGTCAAAGGTCGGTGGAAAGCAGTGAATAAAAAAGATACTAAAATTGAAAGATTTGAATCTCCTATAACTTTTAAACCAATTTTAAAGGATAATATAATGACTGTTTATTTAATAGTAAATCAATCATTAGTGGAAGATTTGATAAAAAACAAATTTAAAATGCTAATTGAAATCAAACATAAGGAGCTTAAATATATAGAAAATGGTGTTTTTAAATTTGATGATACATTAAAAGGTTTTGATAAGTCATCATTAGTGTTATCCTTTCCGGACAATTTTGATTTTAGTGAGTTTCTTAAATTTGCAATATCTATTGATGTTAGTAAACATATTAAAATGCCTAAAGAACCGGATAATGAATTAATTAAAATCAAGAACTCTCTTGTGAGTATCTATTCAGAACTAAGAAATCAATTAAATAGTTTGTATTTATGAAATATCTCGCACTCACCATCGGCCCAATATACGAAACCTTTGTACAAACTAAAAAAACCCGTGCAGTTTGGGCTGCCAGTTATTTCTTTAGCTGGTTTATGAAACAACTTACCATTCAAACTAATAAGGCTGGTTTTAAAATCCTGATGCCCGCTTTGAATGGTAAAGATATTGTTTTCGTAAGCAACCACGGTTCAGGCCTATATGCCGACCGTATCTATTTTGAATTATCTGAAAAAACAAAAAAGGAATTGGAAGATATTGTACGTTCTTTGATTTCGGATGTAGCTAAAAACATTGATGAAAAAAACAGGGAAAATATTGACAATTATCTGAGTCAATACCTCAATATACACATAGTCGAACTGGAAGAAAAAAAGGAAAAAGTATTAAAAACATTGAACGATCGGCTTGACCAGAAGGAATTGGCACAGAACTACGCCTTTGAAAACGAAACCAATTACCTTCTGCAATTTTTTGAACAAAAAATCAATGAAAGCTTTCTGGCTGAAGATGCATTCTCAGACAAAAAAAACAAAAGAAAATTCCTTTCCATACCAGAAATTGCTACAACAACCCTTTTCAGAACAGGTGATAAGGTAAATTATATAGAGGCAGTTAGGGAATCCTTCAATAAAAAAGAAGATATTCAATTAATGGATGTATTAAAGGAGAGAAACTTTGACATTCTCCCTTACCATAAATATTATGCAGTGCTTTATGCTGATGGCGATTACATCGGTAAAAATATTTTGATGCACAAAGATGTTGCTTCAGATTTTGATAAATTGAGAGGATTTTCTGAACAGATTTTCAAGTTTGGCCAACAGGCGGAAGCAAAAATTGCCCAATATGGCGGTAATGGCATATACCTTGGCGGTGAAGATATCCTTGCCTTTTTACCCATTGCCTGCATTAATGAAGCAAAAACAGAAAACGAAAAAGAAACGCATACCATTTTCAACCTGATTCACGAACTGGATATTAGTTTTGATAATACTGTTGGTACTTTTGCAAAAAAAAACAATCTGACTCCCCCTACATTGTCTTATGGCATTATGATTTCATATGTAAAACACCCGCTGCGTGAAGCCATGCAAATTGCTCACGACCTGATGGAATATAATGCGAAGGAAAAACACTGCAAAAATGCGGTTGCAATGCGTTTCCAAAAGCATTCGGGACAGTACATGCAATGCTGCATTGAAAAATCAAAATTCTGTAGTTGGAACAATATCAAAGAATTGGTTAAGGAATACACAATAAAAATCAATGATTCAAATAAGGAACCACGGAAATCCAATGCTGACCTGCTAAGCGGGGTAATACACCGACTTAAAGACGATATGTATTTTGAAGTGTTTGCCTGTGCTGCCCGGGAAAACCGACTTGAACCTTTTTTTGAGAATTTCTTTGATGAAAAAGTACATAAAGACGTTGATAATCCAAAAAATAAATTTCTGAAACACATCAGAGAACTTTCAGAAAAAGTATTTAATGATTATCCTGACAACCAGCAATGCAGGGATATCCTTTTTACCGTTTTGCGATACGTTCATTTTATTAATTCAGACAAAGATTAACACTATGGCAAATTATCATATAAAACTCACGCCGGTGGACACCTTCTTTTTTGGGGGTGAAAAACATGTTGAAAAAGATGGTAAACTTGAAACCAACTACTTTGTTGAATCAAACATGTATCCTCAGCAAACAACCTTGTTAGGTTTGCTCCGGTATTATTTATTGCTAAAAAATCCCACTGTCTTTGAAAGTAATAAAATTATAGACAAAAGAAAAGCCGCTGAAATTATCGGACCATCGAGTTTTGATTATAATACTCCTCCTGATAATTTCGGAAAAATTACTTCTATCGGGCCGTTATATTTTCAATACAATGATCAAAGCTACTTCTACGCCCCGCTCGACATAGAATTTGAAATGGAAAAATTTCAACTGAAAAAAGTAAAAGACAATAAGAAAACGGATTACAATGCCAAAGACCATTATAACAATATTTGCCAATATTTGATTTCAGGTAGCGGTAAAACAGTAAAACTTAGTGATATAATCTCCGATGTACCCCATGTGGGAAACGAAAAGGCAGAAAAAGGTATAAGCAAAGAAGAAAAAGAGAATAAATTTTACAAGCAAAATGCAAAAATGATGAAACATGGCTGGTGTTTCTGCTTTGATGCTGAAATTGCTGATGGTGCCGGTGTTATTGATACTGATGATTTTTTTATTCCCTTTGGTGGTGAAAAATCATTCTTTAAAATGGAAGTAAAAAAACAACCCCCGGCTTCCTTTTCATTATTTGATTCATTCAAAAGAGATACACCATTTATACTCTGTGTCAGTGACTGTTTTGTTATGTCTGATATCCTTAAACATACCTCACTGGCTGTAAACCGTTATGTGAGTTTTCGCAACATTCAGTCAAAAGTAGAAGAGACAAAAAAATACAGCGGATTATCACAAACTGGTGATAAACAACTATCACGCAGCAAGCGATACAACCTGCTTCAGAGAGGTTCAATACTTTATTTTGAAGATATAAAAAAACGGGATGAAGTAAAGAAACTTATTGAAGCTAACGACAAAGAACATTGCAAAACTATAGGATTCAATAAAATATTAACCAGATAAATTTAAAATCATGAAACACGAATTTATACCATATTTCATTCATTGCATAACCAATATGCATGTGGGAAGTGGCGATGCCAATTACGGAGTTGTTGACAAGCTTGTGCAACGTGACCCTGTTACGAATTACCCAACCATACATCCTTCCAGTTTAAAAGGCGCATTACGGGAACATTTTGAACTGCAACCAGGATGGGAGAAGAATGGAGAAAAAATTAACACTGTTTTCGGCAAAGAAGCCATTGGCGGTAGTGATAGCGAAACAGGCGAATATAAATTTTTAGGTGCTGACCTTGTTTCCCTTTCTGTTCGTTGCAACTTTCAGCAATATGTGATGGCATTGAACAAAACACAGGCAGACTTGCTTAACCAAAAGACTGATCTGTTGGTGCAAAAGAAAATCTTCGAGAGTATTGAAGCAGCAACCCAATTGTTTTATAAAGCAAATACTCCTGATTATGAGATTTTTGCCGAAGACATAAAAATCACCACAAAAGCAGCGCATCAAAAAGTGTTGAAAGCAAAAAGCGGTCTAATAAGCTTCGATGAAAAATATGCTATATTCACTGATGAAGATTTCAAAACCTTCACCAAAAACCTGCCGGTAATAGCCCGGAATTATATTGAAGACGGCACCAGCGAGAACCTTTGGTACGAAGAAATTGTCCCGCATCAAAGCGTTTTTCTGACTTTTATTGCAGAAACAGATACTACTCTGAGGACAGATTTTGAAAAAATTCTGAATGAAAGTTTAGTTCAGATAGGTGGAAATGCCACGATTGGCTATGGCTTGTGTAAATTCTATAAAATAACCTTTTAATTGACTATGATATGAAAAGGATACAAATCATGATACCCGATGCCATAGAAGCAGCACGAAATAATCTGGTAGAAAACGGGAAAATTAAAAATGAATTCAACGGCTATATTTCTTCCTTTGGAGCTTCCATCATTAGTGCCGGATTGCTGCCCAGTATTATTTTTTATTCTCAGAAAGGTGAAAGTGCCGAAAGGAATAAAATTATTACAAGCATTGAATTTATTTTACAAAAACATGGCTACCCTCAGGATTTTAATCTCCTTAATCGAGTTAAAGCATTATATACAGGTATGACCAATCAACCGGAAATTGATCGCCTTACTGACCGGATTTTTGATGCAGCAATTGCCCTGAAACTTGCCATCCGCACATTTCCAAAACTTAAAAAAGGACAATCATGAGCTGGAGCCAATATGAAGCACCCAATCTGGGTTTACTATTTTACAGGCATATTTACAAAGAGGATTTTGTAAAGCAAAAATTGCAGTTCAATGATGATGGTGAATTGATTATCACAGTTACCAAAGACGATAAACCTAATCCTTTTAATAGCTTTTATGATGTGCTATATAACAAACCGTTAAAGGAATTTCATAGAATTGAAAACCCTCTGGCATCAGATAAATTCTTGCTGAAAACAACCTACCCTGGTTTGCTTTGCGGTAGTGGTTATGCACATGATACAGGGGCGATGGGTGACTTTAAAATCGGATTTTTCTTCGATCATACCACTGGCCAACCAATTATTCCCGGAAGTTCCGTTAAGGGTATTTGTCGCAGTATTTTTGAATCTGATTTTGATAAAAAATTGAAGAAAAGAGTAACTGGTGAAAAATCATTTTTTGCAGTGCGTTTTATTTGTAAAGAATTTATAGAAAGGGCTGAGAAAAGTAAAGATGAAGACTTGCAAAAGCTTATTGTTTATTTTCAAAGCATACTATCAACCCTTCCTGTTTCTGAAATAAACAACAAAGAAATCCCCGATGATTTTGCAACATCTAAAAAGAAATTAGAAAATATTGTTTTTCAAATGTTTGGAAAAGATAAAACTAAAGGAAACGATATTTTCTTTGATGCTGTTTTGGATATTGCTCCAAATAATTCAAAACCCTTCCTTGCCAATGATTTTATCACACCTCATATTGACCGCGAACATCCTGAGTTGAGCCCTTTCAAAAATCCAAACCCTATTCAATTCCTTAAAGTCAGAAGTGAGGTGCCTTTCGAGTTCAGATTCAAACTTACGGACTTTGATGAGTTATGGACCAAAGAAGTCAAATTTGAGTTCTTTAAGCAAATCCTCCTCACCCTCGGCATAGGTGCTAAAACCAATGTAGGCTATGGACAATTTGAAACGCATATACCAAATAACAATGATTCAAATGGAGCAGAAAAAGAAAAACTTCCACAGCAGAACAAACCAAAATCTGATAAGCAGGTTGCATACAATCAGGTAATACCCACACAAAATCATGAGATAAAAGAAAAATCCCGGGAATTAAATCTTACCCAAATTACAGATGTTCAGATCACCAAAACATGGAAAGACCTGGCTGTAGGTGCAATTGTTGAAGGTGAATTGATATCATATAACAATGGCAATTCGAATGTTTTAATTACTCTGGAAAGAAAAAAAATTGAATTGAATTTTCAAGGTAAGCAGCCGGCTCAGAAAAATCTCCTGTTGAAAGTATTGGAAACATCCGGTAAATTTGAAAAAGGGAACCTGGGAATCACAAGAGTTTGTCTGTATGAACCCAAATAATGAAGTTGTTTAATAATTATGTTGATTGCTGAAAATAAATGCTTGGAAGTCAAGGCGAAGCGCCTTTTTGGATTGCGTACCGGAATGTACGGAACCAAAAAACGCTGAAGCATTTGGTTGAAAATGCTGACAAGCTTGCTTCGTCAGTGCTTTCAATGATTTGTTTGCAAGCATTAAGATACATTTTTAAACAACTTCAATATCTGGCATTTTCTAATTAAGGAATTTCGTGAAACTTTATTGACAATTTATCATCATAGGACGAGATAAGAATCTTGATAAAAAATATGCTGCTTATGGCAAAACAACAAAAAATACACTATTCACCAATTGAATCGCTTACGATATATCCCTTGACATTTTGTTTTCAGGCCGAATCCTATGCGGAAATGCCCGTTTTTCCCATCCCTCTGATCAGAGCTGCTATAGGCAAAACCTTGCAAAAACTGGAACAGAAAGATGCAATTCCTATATTGGATGGCGCCCCGGTCTCAGCATATCTTTTTAATAATCAAATGGCGGACAACCATCCCTGGCATAAAGAATATCAGGAACCTCCGCGAGGTTTCTGGCTGAGTTCTGTGGCAGGTAATAATAACCTATTTCAACCCGGAGACATTTTCCAGATCAAATGTACTTTTTCAGGGATGTATTCCCGGTTCACGGAGGTTCTGGTGAAAGTGTTAAAGGAGGCTGGTGTCCATGGTTTTGGTATTAAAAATGCTGCGTTCAGCCTGATTTCAGTCAATAGTGAATCTGCGTATGGCAGGCAATCCATTGTTTGGAAAGCCACAAATCCTATTGAAATAAACGAGATTACAGGCGTTTCCATCCATGATTATCATACCTGTTCACTTACCGGAAATGAGTTAAAGATCCATTTCAAGACAGCGACGGCATTAAGCAAAAGTCATAGCATTTTTGGAGGTATACCTTTTATGGAACTGACAGAACTTCTTGCAAAAAGACTGACACTATTGTCCAATATGTATTGTGCTTCCCCTTTCTCATGGGATAAAACATATGACCGATCCGAAATCCGGGATATCTATGTGGCAGAAAGCGATCTCAAATGGAAAATATATTCCCGCATCAGCAACCGTCAACACGCCACTGCACCGGTAGAAGGATACGAGGGAAATGTCATTTACATCACAGGTAAATCCAATCAACTCCGTCAATTTTTGCCGATTCTCCTGTTTGGACAGCATACCCACATTGGAAGAAATATAACTTTTGGAGGAGGACAATATGAGATAGATCATGGAAGCTACCGGATTATTTGAAAAACTTTGCAGACAAGAAACACTTTGGCAGGCCTGGCACGATGTGAGACAAAAAAATACTGTGGGAGGACTTGATCATATGTCCGTTGCCCAATTTGAAAAAACAGCTACGGAAGACATTTCCCGGATCGCCCGTGAGCTCCAAAATGGTCAATATCTGCCTTTGCCTTATAAAAGTATATCCATTCCAAAAGATAAAAAATCATTCCGTGAACTCGGATTGCTTTCAGTGAGGGATAAAATTGTCCAACAGGCAATATTCATCATAATTAATCCGCTGATTGATAAGCAATTGTCACCCAACAGCTATGCCTACAGAAAAGGAAAAGGCGCTGTTAAAGCTGTTAAAAGGGTCATGCATGCCTTAAAACACGGTCGTGCAAAGTTCATCGTTTCGTGTGACATTAAGGCATATTTTGACCATATTGACCATTCCGTTTTATTTGCTGAGCTGACACCAATAATCCGCGATCATAACCTGCTCAATCTGATTGAATTATGTACTAAAATGGGCAAAGTCAGGAAAGGTAATCAATGGGTGGAAGTCAGCACAGGAATTCCTCAGGGAGGAATTATTTCTCCTGTTTTGTCCAATTTCTATCTGATCCCTTTAGATCAGGCAATGATAAAACTTACACCGGATTATATCAGGTATGCAGATGACTTTATCATCCTATGCCCTGAAAAGGAAACTGCACTTTTAGCAAAAGATATCATTAAAAATGTTTGCAATGATCTGCATCTGCAACTCAAAGCTGAACCTGATATCTATGAACCGGCTGCAGGTTTTCAATTTCTCGGAATAAGGTTTACGAAGGACGGCATAGGTTTGGATGAAGAAAAAAAGACCAGAATGAAAGAAAAGCTGGGGAAAGCATTTTTAAATGAGCCCTTGAAAATAGCTTCTGTCCTGCAAAAACAAATCAATGGTTATAAAGCTTTTTACGGCCAATTGCTCAAAGAACCGGAACTGGTATTTTTGGACGAAACCCTTTTAGCCCTGATCACAAAATTTACAGAAAAAAACAACATTACCCAAAAGAAAGACCTGCTTGCTTACTTCGGCAATTATGTTTTTTTGACTCAGGATTTCAATAAAAATCTGTCTGTACATTTTGACAACATTGTTTCTCAGAATAATAAAAATACTGCATATAGCCCTGAAAAAAATATTCAACTGATAAATAAAAGAAAAAGAGAATACAAAAAGCTGGAATCCTATGGAAAAGAACTGATTATCAATTCATATGGAACATTTCTCGGAATTAAGGACGGAAAGATCATTGTAAAAAACCGCGAAAGCAAAGCAAATACACTGGCATTCAACAACCTGGCACACGTTTCCATTCTGTCAAAAGGTGTCAGTATGTCTACAGATTTTATTTATCAGTGCTGTGAACACGATGTGGGTATATCTTTGTTTTCCTTTAAAGGAGATCATTACGCAACCATTCATTCGCCCGATTCAACAGATAGTGAATTATGGGAAAAACAAATTACAGCATTGAAATCAGGTAAAGGCAAGCAGATTGCCTCTCTGATTGTTGAAGCAAAAATCCGCAACCAGGCCAATCTGCTCAAATATTTCCATAAATACCAAAAGATGCTGATGAAGCTTTTGCAAAACAGTATACCGAAAAAATCAAACGATTTGCTGATCTTTCAAAAAAATGCAGAAAGGAAATCGATGAAGCTGAATACAGAGAGATTCTGATTTCCATCGAGGCCTCAGCAGCATTGGTTTATTGGAGTCTTGTAGGAGAACTGATCGATGATGTCTCAGATTTCAAAGGAAGGGAACGCCAGGGGGCTAAAGATCTGGTCAACTGTTTACTCAATTACGGATATGCCATCCTTTATGCAAGGGTATGGGAAGCCCTTTTAATGGCAAAGCTGAATCCGTATATCAGCTACCTCCATGTTTCAAATGCTGCAAAACCAACACTGACATTCGATTTCATTGAGCTCTTCAGGCAGCAGGCTGTCGATCGGGTAGTGATCAGTATGCTGCAGAAAAAAGAAAAGCTTACGATCGAAAACGGGTTCCTGGACGAAGAAAGCAGGGCAAAGCTGACATCCAACATATATGAAAGGATACATCGTTATGAATTATTCAGGGGAGAAAGCAGAAGATTTTCTGACATCATTGTAAAATCCGGTCCAAATTGACC